>JARQTN010000020.1:30514-35684 GCA_029976695.1 Lewinellaceae bacterium | reverse complement strand
ATTCTAATTTTCATAAGATGAAATTTTATGAATAAATCGTTCGCAAAAATATTCCAGCAATGTTTAATATATAAAGCGGTACGTAACGAAATTGTAAATGATCGCTACGCAAAATCGGCGGGATCCAAAGACAGATTCAAATCAACGCGCAAGGTAACAAATAATGAATATACTTATATGAATTTCAAAAATATATCGAATGGAATTGAATACAGGGATCAATTCCTCGGCGGGAGGAAGATCTCAGCGATCATGCAGCGGGCACTCCCCCCGCCATACTTCTCAATCGTCGGGATGCCAACGGCCACGATCCGGCCGTGCTTCGAAATCTTGTCCTTTTGGTTTTTGGAGAGTGCCTGTAATGCCTGTTCCGACATCACGATCAGGGGCTCCCCTTTCGAAGAACGCAGCTCGATCATATTTCCGGCGAATGCGTGCATCTGGTCGGCGGATATTTCGATCACCTCCTTGGCTGTTTTTGCGAACATGTCGTGCAATTTCACCCAGTCAGTCTCCTCCGGGATCGCTTCACGGCAGATGATCACAAAATCATGCCCCATCGCCATCAGGACATTGGTGTGGTAGATATCCGTCCCATTTGCCCGCGCTGTAAAGTGTACGATACGGTATCCTTTCAAGACGCCAAACTTGTCCAGTAAACCAATATCAGTCCGGGGACTGAGGCAGGCATAGGCGATCCTGTGCACGCGATCCAGCACAAGGCTGCCTGTACCCTCGAGAAACTTCCCCTCCTCTTCGTACTGTTCAAATGAATACCTTTTTTCGACCCTGTACTTTTCTTCCAGCATGCTGACGACATCCTCCCTCCTTTCCAGCCTGCGGAGTTCGGAAAACATCGGGTAAGTGATCACGGAACCATCGGCATGCGTCGTGATCCAGTTGTTCGGGAAGACGGCATCCGGCTTTTCCGGGATTTGGCTGTCCTCAACAACGTTCACGTCGACCCCGGTTTCCTGCAATTGAATAACCATTTGGTCGAATTCTTCCCTTGCTTTTTGCCGGATCGACTGCACATGCGCATCCGCGGATTTCGCCTGGAATGTATTGTTGATCGCTGTCTCGGGATTGGCACCGAAGGAGGCGGGGCGGATCATCAGGATCTTTGAAGTGGTCTGCTTTCTGTTTTTCATAACCGTTTGTTCAGGATTTCATGGCCAGCATTTTCATGTTCTCTGCCAGGGAAGTCCCCAGGTACCTGTCGATCACATAATGCCCCAAATAGATCAGCGGGGTCACGAGGATTGCGACGACGAACTTATACACATAATTGACCGTGCCAATGGCGAGTACGCGCACCAGGTCCCAGTCGGAACCGATGTAAAAGGCAATAATCAGGACGATATAGCTGTCGATAAACTGTGAAACCAGCGTGGACCCAGTAGCCCTGAGCCAGATCTTTTTTTCCCCGGTCCGTTCCTTGATCTTGTGGAATACAAATACATCGACGACCTGCCCGACAAGGAACGCGACCAGCGAGCCGATGATGATCCAGAGTCCCTGTCCGAAGATCTTCCTGAAAGCAGCATCCATATTGTTTACAGAACTTGCCGGATCACTGGTCAGGCCGCTTTCAAATGCCCACCAGTCGTTCGGTGCGACCGTGATGGCGAGATAGACCATGATGAAGGCATAGGTGATCAGGCCAACGGCAAGGTAGGAAAGGAACCGAACGCCTTTTTGCCCGTAATACTCGTTGATGATATCCGTCATCACAAAGACGACTGGCCAAAGGAGCACGCCGGTCGTCAGGTTAAACCCGAGGCCGTCCACACCGAGGATATTCAGATTGAACGGATCAAAACCTAATGTCCGCTCAAGGGAAAAGATCTTGACACCAACAAACTCCGCAATGAGGGCATTTGTCACGAAAAATCCTCCCAGGACGATAAACAGGATATTGGCCTTGTGGTAAATGATCTTTCCCGGCATGGTGCTGAATTGAACCATCGACAAAACTAAAACAAAATGCCTTTCGTTTAAATCGGTGAACCAATTAACTGCCTTTCTTCATGCCGCGGCATCCACTGACCATTCTCCTTTTCATGTGCCTTTCACAATCAGTTTCACATGGGCAGATATTGCCAGACACGCACTCCCTGTATGTGGAGATTGACAAGTTGATCAGATATGAAACGGAGATCACAAGCCGGCAAACGCCGGGTATTTTGGTCGGGATCGTGGATGGAAAAAATATTATCAGGCTATCCATCGGGCAAAAGGACTTCTCGTCCAGCGATAAACTGCAACCCGGCGACCTGTTTGAAATTGGCAGTCTCACCAAGGCACTGACTGCTGCTCTGCTGTCCAGGCTGACCAACGATAAATTCATCGACTGGAAAACAGGAATCAATACCCTGCTTCCTGAATCCTGCAGGAATGCAAAACTGCAGGGGATCACCTTGTCGGACCTGGCCACCCACCAGTCCGGTTTCCCGAAATATCCCCCATATATCGGGAGATATGAGGCATCGGGCAAGAGCCTGTTTGCCCATTATCCTGGGTCAGCGATCTGCAATTATATGCAGGGCCTGGATGCCCCGCCTGGTGGCGCCCAGTACAGCCACCTGAATTTCGGCATCATTGAAATTATGCTGGAACATCTGTACAAGCGTGATTTTGCTGCATTGGCTGACTCCTTGCTGTTTCATCCCCTGGGGATGACAAGTACGGGCTTTGGCCCTTCAGATACGCTCACTCCCGGATATGACCTCTCCGGAACACTTGCCATTCCGATGGAATTTGCTTCCTGCAGCGCATCGGAAGGCGCCCGGTCCACAATGAACGACCTGCTCCGGTTTCTCAGGTGGAACTTGGGCCTGCTGCACGTCCCGAAAATGCCTTTCCCGGTTGCAGAGGCACTCCAGTCCCCTGACTTCCCGTCCAACCTGGGAAACGGAATCACTTTCACCCGGGGCTGGTTTCTCGTGCACCCGAAGAAAAAGCGTGATGTGTTCATTCATTCAGGCAGATCAAGGGGGCATCATGCGTCCATCAGCTTCTGTCCGCAAACCGGGACCGGGGTCATCGTGCTGTCCAACAGTGCATTCGGTACGGATAATTTAGGATATTTGATCCTGAGGACGATCAATCGTAACTGGAAAAGAAAATCAAATGGGTAAGAAATCGAAGAAAAACCGGATCGGTGTTGTGTATTCAACGAATGATGATTTCGACTATTCCTACGAGCAGGAAACGGAGGTAGAGACACTCCCCCCTGGCCAGCAAAAACTCTATGTGTCCCTGGACAGGAAGAACAGGAAAGGCAAGGAAGTGACACTCGTCGAAGGCTTCGTGGGGACCACATCGGACCTGGAGGCACTCGGCAAAAAACTCAAATCAAAATGCGGAAGTGGCGGTACGGCAAAGGACGGGGAGATCCTTGTCCAGGGCAACCACGTCCGGAAAGTGGCAGAGATGCTGACTGAGATGGGTTATGGACAAGTAAAAACGAAAGGAGGATTCTAACCTTCATTTCCAGACCAGCAGGATGCGATCCTTGCCCTGGATATCCTGCAAGATTTCCACCCTGCTGAATCCGGCATCAAGAAAGATGTCCTTTATCTCGAGGGATCGGTATTCATTCATTTCAAGGCAGACCATGCCACCTTCAAGCAAATGTGCCTGTGAAAATCGGGTTATCCTCCTGTAAAAAATCAATGGATCGGCACCCGGGGCAAACAAGGCAAGAGATGGCTCATATCTAAGCGTGGACGGGCTCATTTTCCCTCGTTCGTCATCTCCGATATAAGGCGGATTGCTGACGATCATGTCATATGTACCGAATTGGTCATCACCGGATGGATCCAGGATATCGTGTTTCCTGAAGTTGATGCCCACACCGTATTTCTGTGCATTTGCCTGTGCAACGTCAATGGCAGCTTCTGAAACATCCAAAGCTTCCATTTGCACACCCGGGCATTCAAGGGCCATGGTGACCGGGATCACTCCGCTGCCTGTCCCAATGTCCAGGACCCTTTTCATTTCGCCGGGCAATTTCCGGAGCAGCCGGATGCAAGCCTCGACTAGTTCTTCGGTCTCCGGCCGCGGAATCAAAACATGGTCATTTACGATGAATTTCCGCCCGTAGAAGACACTGTTTCCCACGACATAGTCAAATGGCTTCCCGACAATGAGTTCATCCACTTTGGACATCAGGGCATCCACATTTGCCTGGTCAACCTCAAATCCATGCTCACCAGGATTCAGCCCGGCATCCTCCAGCAGCCACCTGGTGACCTGGCTGCTTTCGCGCTTGCCCATAGTGCGTGACAAAAGACTTTCAATAAGTTTGTTTAACTCCTTGATTTCCATTTTATTACCAGATCATAAATCGTGCAATCAAAAAACTGCAGATGAGGCACACACTGTAGGCCGCATGCCGTTTCAACGGGATATACATACCGGGCGTGATTCCATGCTTTTTACGGAGGTAGTATGCATAGAACGCCTTTTCCACAAGGTAGGCGATTGCTGTTGCCAGGGCCACGCCTTCCAGTTCCCAGAACCCGATCAGGATGAACGAGAGGATGATATTCACACTGAGCTCGATCAGGGAGGCCCTGAGGATCAGTTTGTTTTCTTTCATCGACAACAGGATCGCATGAGGAAAAAGGGTCTGGCTGATGATCAGCAGCAGGTACATGTTGAAAATAAATGCACTTTCCGTAAAGGTTTCGGTAAAGACGATCCTGAACAGGAACGGCGAAACCAGCATCAGGGCGATCCCGACCGGGAAAAGGAGATCCATCAATCTTGATGAACGTTTTTTCAGGTCCTGCAACCCTGTATCCGGGTGCTGCTGCAGGTACGGGACAAACGCTGTCGTAATGGCTGTGGAAAGGGCGACTGCCAGCGGAAATTCACGGGCCCCGTACCTGAAGACCGCAAACGTCCCTTCATCACTGAAGTACCAGGATACCAGCCAGCCGTCAAAGACCCTGGCCATGCTCATCGCAATGGCATATACCATCAGGGGCCAAGCCAGTACCAGCAATGTTTTGAACACCGGGTATTCAAACCGGACTTTCCAATTCGGTACTAGAACGGCCAGCAGGACCACATGAAGTACCGCCGCATAGAATACAAACCCGACGTACATCAGGGAGATATCATGATAGAGCCCCATGGATACCAGGACCACAAGCAGGGG
>JARQTN010000020.1:9196-30414 GCA_029976695.1 Lewinellaceae bacterium | reverse complement strand
GTTGTACAGGCCATCGCCATTACAGCAAAACTGACTGACCGGGAAATCGCTGAACCCGTCAGCCCATGCGGGAGCTGCCGACAGATCCTTGTGGAGCTTGAACAGGAACAAAACCACCCGATCCGCCTGATCCTCCGCGGAAGCGAGGGGCCGGTCATTGTTTTCGACAAAGCACAGGATCTCCTGCCCTTCACATTCAACCCTGAAATCTTCCTCACCGGGAAATAAAGCCCGGATCAGGACGCTGTCTCTAAGCTCAGGATATGCTCCACGAGATTGGCATCTTCACGCGTATCGACTCCGATCGATTCGTATTCGGTTTCCAGGGTATGGATCGGATATCCGTGCGCCAGCCAGTTGAGCTGTTCCAGTTTTTCCGCTTTTTCCAGGTCATCCTGGTCCAGGAGTGAAAGGTGCATCAGCGTTTCACTTTTGAAGGCATACATGCCGATATGTTTGAAGAAAGGGGCATGCTCCAGCCACTGGTCGGGCATGGCGTCGCGCACATATGGGATGGCAGACCGGCTGAAATAGAGCGCCTGGCCGTCCCTCCGCCTCACAACTTTCACCTTGGCTGGATTTTCCAGGTCTTCAATGTTCTCAATGCGCTTGACAAGGGTGCCGATCCCGATTTCGGGATTGTTTGTGATAAAGCGAACCAGGTCATCGATTTGCTTCGGATAGATCAGGGGTTCATCTCCCTGGACATTGATGACATGGGTTGCGCCCGCATAGCGGTGCAGTACTTCGGCACAACGGCTCGTGCCGCTTTGGTGGTCGATCCGCGTGATCATGGCATTGCCGCCGAACTTCTTCACATGGTTGAAAATGCGGATATCGTCCGTCGCGACGACAATTTCATCCACAAGGTTGCACATGGCGACCCGCTGGTAGACCCTTTCAATAATCGTTTTGCCCTTGAGCTTGATGAGCGGTTTTCCGGGGAGCCTTGTCGAACCGTACCTTGCCGGGATGATTGCCAGAACGTGCATACTTTACCATTTTTGTTGACATGAAGGTAAAATATTCATTAAAAGTGAACTACTTTAATGAGTTATATATTACAAAATATTACCATATGTTTTTCCTTCCCGAAGAAAAATACACAGATCCGGAATATTTGAACCGTTTTCCGCCCTGTTTCACAGCAGTAACCGGTAGCCGACCCCTTTCAATGTCCGGATTTCGACACCCGGATCTTCTTTCAGGAAGTTACGGAGTTTGCTGATATAGACATCCAGGTTCCGGGAATTGGAGATTGAGTCATCCCCCCACAGGTCCAGGAGCAGTTGCCTCCTGTCGATTACGCCGTCCCGTTTTTTGAACAGGTAATGCAGCAATTCGGATTCACGGTGGGAAAGTGTTTGTTCTTCTTCCCCGTAATGGAGGGTTTGCCGGATGGGATAAAAAGTGTAAGTCCCGATGCTGATCGGCTGGTTTGCTGAGGGCTGCTTATCCCGGGGTTTGCCACGCGTCAATTCCAGGAGGTTTTTCATGCGCACGATCAGTTCCTCTATGCTGAAGGGTTTCTTCAGATAATCGTTTCCCCCGGATTGAAAACCCTCGATGACATCACTTGCCTGGGATTTTGCCGTAAGGAACAAGACAGGCATCGCAGGATCCAGTTCTTTCACTTGCCGGGACAATGAGAAACCGTCCTGGTTCGGCAGCATGACATCGAACACACAGATGTCCGGCTGGAATTCCCGGAATGCCCTGATCACCTTGTCCCCGTCATCGACCAGGCATACCTCGAACCCCCTGCTTTGCAGGCTTTCACTCACGATCTTGCCCAGGTAAACCTCATCTTCGACGTACAACACACGCATATCGATCAGTTTTCCTTCGGGAGTGAAATGAGAAATCTTGTTCCCTCTCCGGGTTTGGATTGAACCTGGATCGTCCCATGATGTAGTTTTATCATCCGGTCCACGTAATATAGTCCCAGGCCATGGCCTTTCACATTATGCACATTCCCCTGAGGGGCACGGTAAAACTTTTCAAAAATATGGGGAAGTTCTTCTTTCTGGATCCCCCTCCCCTCATCACTGATCTCCCATGTAACGATTTTTTCTTTTTCCCTCACACGGATTCTCACCGTTTGCCCCTGGGTCCCGAATTTAATGGCATTGTCTACCAGGTTGAACAGGACATTTGACAGGTGCATCGGGTCCCCAAGGGTGCGTCCCCGGCCCTCCATTGAAAGGACAACCTGCATATTTTTTTGATCAAGGACGACCTGGAGTGCCGAGATCACCTTTTCTGTGATGTCCTGGAGGTCTACAGGCTCCTGTTCAAGCCGGAAGTCACCCGCCCCGAGTGCGCCCTGCTGCATGACCCGGTCCACGAGAAGCTGGAGCCGGTTCACCTCATTTTTTGAGATCTCGAGATATTCCTCTGTCTTCTTGCTGTCCCCCAGGACATTAAAATTTTCCATGGCCTCGAGTGCCACCCGGACAGTTGAGATAGGCGTTTTCAGTTCATGGGTCATATTGCTGATGAAATCATCCTTCAATTGTGCCAATTGCAACTGCTTCCTCATTTGCCGGTGGATCACCCAGAACGCAGCAGACGTTATCCCTAAAAGGAACAGGCTGAAAAAAAATTGCGGAAGAATATTTTTAAACACATCCCAGAACCCCACATCAAGTACCGCAGCATAACGCACATTCCCGACCGGATCATTGAAAACAGGTGTCATCCAGGCATCAAATCCTGTCCCGGCACTATCGCTTAACCTGACCATGCCAAAGCCGATCCCCGGAAAAGCAGCATCCTTCGCCAAACTGTAGTTCTTCTCAATCTGGGAATACAGGAAGGTATCGATTTGTGCGGTATCGATCTCAGAGCCCCTGATCGCATGCACGATGACCGAGGCTGATGAAACCAGTTCACTGTTCAGGTCAGGCCCTTTCCCGGGGCCACTTATAAAGGAAAATTCCTTCCTGATGCCGACTACCTGTTGTTCCTTCCCTGTTGGTTTGATTTCATGTAATTCTTTCCCGGAAGAGAATGTGCCCGACTCCAACGAATCCAACTCGATGAAGATCTGGACCATCGTATCCCCGTCCCTGTTGGATACATCAGGGAAATTGAATCGCCATACCAGCAGCGAGTCTTCGGCTTTCCGGACAGCCTGGCTGAACAGCAGGGTATTTTTCTCCTGGATCACAAGGCTTGACCGGTCATAGCTGTCTTTCAGCCAACTGCCCAGGAAGAAAGCCAGGAGCACCAGGCTGACAACCATGAGGATAGATGTCCATTTTTTTTGCATCTTGTCCAAAATTAAGTCCTCCCTGCCGCTTTTCCCCCTTGCATTAACGTTAATTAACCATTTTCCAAGGTTGGTTAACGTTGCTTCTGTACAGCCTCACCTACATTTGTATAAAATGAAATATGATATCTATGAAAATGATGATCCTTTTCTCCATTGCTGTGCTTCTCCCCTTCCTCTCTGCTGGGCAGGAAGAAGGCACTGTCACCTATAAACAGGTAGTGCAGTTGAAATTTAACATCGAGGGGAATGCACCCGTCATGATGGAACAGCTTCCCACGGAAAGCGCTGCACAATTTGTGCTTTTTAAAAAGGGCGATCAGGTCCTGTACAAAAATATCGTTGATGGCGGGCAGGATGATATCCATTATTCTTCCGGGGGAGATGGTGATGTCCAGATGGATTTCCGGATCCAGATGCCTGAAAACATCCTGTACCAGGACCTTGCTGAAAAGCAAGTTACAGAACAGACGGATTTCCTGGGCAAGAAATTCCTCATCCAGGGCCAGATCCCAAAGCAAGCCTGGAAGCTGACGGGCAAGTCGAAAATGGTACTCGACTATCCCTGCCAGGAAGCGATCCTGCAGGATACATCACAACAGGTGGTTGCCTGGTTCGCACCCACGATCCCCTGGCAGATCGGCCCTTCCCGGTATCACGGGCTCCCCGGGCTGATCCTCGAACTGAACATCGGCGATGACCGCGTAGTCAGGGCTGAAACAATCAGCTTTGAGCCTGTAGAGGAAGCCATAGAGGCGCCCTCTAAAGGCAAAAAGGTCACACCAGAGGAATTTGAGGAGATCCGTGAGGAAAAACTGAAGGAAATCGGTGCCACAAAAGGAAGCGGAAACAGCACCATCAAGATGATCATCCGCGAAAACTGATCCGGATGTCGGGAGTGCCTTTGCATATGGAAAAATTTATCATGGCGGCCATCCTGTCCCTCTGTTACCTGGTCCCCGGCTTGTCCGGCCAGGACGCAACGGTCAGGGGCAAGGTAACAGATCCCGGAGGACAGCCCATCCAGGGGGCGACGGCTGTATTGCTGAATCCTGCCGATTCGGTGATGCAGTTCTTTTCGGTCACGGATGCATATGGTGCATTTCAGATGCAGGCGCGCCATGGGGATTCACTTCTCCTGCAGGTATCCTTTTTAGGATGCCGGACCTACTATGAAGAAATGGTTTTGGATAAGGGCGAGACAGACCTGGGGACGATCGTCCTGGAAGAAGGACAACAGGTCCTTGAAGAAGTGATCGTGAGCGAGGACCGCATCCCGATCCGGATCAAGGGGGACACCCTGGAATATGATGCCGGGGCATTTCAGACCAAACCGAATGCCACTGTGGAAGAGCTGTTCCAGAAATTGCCCGGCGTCCAGGTGGAATCGGACGGAACTGTAAAAACACAGGGCAAGGAAGTGCAAAAGGTCCTTGTGGACGGAAAAGAATTCTTTGGTGATGACCCGAAAATTGCCACAAAGAACCTGCCGGCCGAGGCAGTGGACAAGGTCCAGGTATTCGACAAAAAATCGGATGTAGCCGAATTTACGGGCGTTGATGACGGGGTGCGGGACAAGACAATCAACCTATCGCTGAAAGATTCACACAAGCAGGGGCGGTTCGGGAATATTTCTGCCGGATACGGCGACCAGGGGCGGTACCGCGGGAAGACTAGCCTCAACCAGTTCTCAAAAAAGACGCGGCTGTCCTTTATCGGGTCTACAAACAACATCAATGAGCAGTCATTTTCCTTCAGCGATTATCTCCGGATGAATGGCGGCCTTGGAGGATTTGGGTCCGGGCGTGTGCGCATCGAGATTGGCGGTGAGGGCGGCATGGCATTGGGCGGACTTCAGAACGGGATCAATACAGGCTTCGGGGCCGGGCTGAACCTGACGCACGATTTCACGGAAAAATCCCGGCTGCAGGCAAGCTACTTCTTTAACGGCCTGAAAAACGTGCTCGATGAAGACAGGCAGAGCCAGGAGTTTTTTCCAGCCGGTGATCTTTTTTCCACCAACCTGACGGACCGTGAGCAGCACAGGTACAATCACAGGCTGAGCATGCGCTATGAACTTGACCTGGACTCAACCCAGCAGGTCAGGCTCTCGGGCCAGTTCGGATTCAACAATTTTGACCAGCAGCTTTTCCGTGACGACCTGACATCCGATGACCAGGAAGCGCTGCTCAATGCATCAGACAGGGAACAGGGCCTGGATGGCAACGAGAATTCCTGGAACCTGCAGGGCTCCTACCTCAAGAAATTCAATGCAAAAACGGGGCGCTTCATTTCATTTTCAGGAAAACTTCGGTCAGGTACTTTTGAGCAGGCCGGCCTGCTCAATGCCCTGAACACCTTTTATGAAAGCACCCCTGCCCTGCTCGACACACTTCGCCAGGAGCAGCTTTTTAGCAGAGACCAGGTCTCCTATGAGGCGAGGGTCAGCTACACCGAACCAATTGGAAAGAGGAAATACGTAGAGTTGATTGCAGAGTATGGCAATGACCGCAGCGAAGTGATCCAGGATGTGTACAACCTCGTAGCCGCATTTCCGGAAAAAGTCCTGGATGAAGAACTTTCAAACGCTTTTGACCAGTCTTTTGCGCGGACGAGTGCCGGTGGCAGGCTGCAGCAAAACTTCAAATCCAGCCAGGTGAGTGTAGGCGGAAAGCTCCAGCGGTCCATATTGAATGGTGAACAAAGGGAAGCCGCATCTCCGATCAGGCAAGAATTCCTGAATTTCCTTCCCTTCCTGTCGATGCAGTTTGACTTTACAACATCAAACCACCTCAATATCGATTACCGAACTTCGGTCAACGAACCCACCTTAAGGCAGTTGCAAAGTGTCGTGGACAACAGTGATCCGCTCAATATTTACATCGGAAACCCCGATCTGCGTCCTGAATACAGCCATGCACTATCAGCAAACTATTTCTCCTTCAGCCAGTTTTCGGGCATTAACCTATTTGGGATTGTGGAAGCCACATATACCCGAAACATGATCGTGAATGCAAAAACATTCGATGAATTCTTCAGACAAACAACCCAACCGATCAATACACCGGAGGCCTGGAGGGTTTTTGGAAATTTTGATTTCGGTTCGCGCCTAAAATTTCTGAACCTGAGGTTCAATGTGACGGCTTCAACCCTATATGACCGGTATGAAAGCCGGTTGAACGGTGCACCAAACCCGATTGAAACTTTCAACCACAGCTACCGGATCCGGTTTGACAACCGCAACAAGGAACATTTTGACATCGCACTTGGCGGCCAGGCTTCCTGGCAGGTCGTCCAGAGTGCCGCCAGCGAATTGGCAAGCAGTAAATACCGGAACCAGTCACTTTTTATTGAAACAGCCCTGACGGCGATGAAAAACTGGCGGTTTGAACAAAGTTTCAGGTACCAGAACTGGCAGGGCATTGCCGGTGCAGAGGGGCAAAAGACATCCATCCTCAATTTGAGCGTTTCAAGATATTTCATGGACAACCGCCTCGAGCTCAAATTCCAGGTGATGGACGTCCTCAACCAGAACCGCGGCCTGACCCAGAATGCAGGGCTGAATTCGATTGAATTTGTCCGCTATAATGCCCTCGGCAGGTACTTTATGTTATCCGCTCAGTATTCCCTCAAGAAATTCGGCAACGAGGGCCCGGATATTTCCATTGAAAAATTGTAATCAAAAGCATCTCCACTTCGTTTGATTAAAAACCGGCAATCATATTATGTTATTCTCTAATATGATTATCTTTGGTTTTGCCAAACGAACGACCCGAATGAAATTTCTTTTATCGACCCTCTTTAGCATCCTGACTTTCACGTTGTCTGGCCAGGAAATGAAACAGCACCGGATGGACACCATCTGGGTCCGCGCAGACCAGTATGAACAAGCCTGGGTATCACTCGGCAACAGCCAAAACATGCAGACCATCCCGTTCAGCCGCATCCGCGAAAAAGTTCTTTCAAGGGCCACTACATACAGGTCAGCGGTCCTGTGCTACAGGGTTCGGCCCAAGGACAATTTGTTCAGGATCAGCAGGATTTACCTTGGTTTAAAGGAGCAGGAAGTGATGGCTATGAACAGCCTCAAATCAGCAAAACTGGATATCGGCCAGGTATTGACCATCGGGTACCTGGACCCCCTGCCATTCAACGATCAAGCCCCGAAGGAGATCCATGAAATCCTGGATGGACTGTGGGTCAAACCTGCAGAAACCGATTCCGTCCAACCGGAATCATTGCGCAGTCCGATGGATGCATATCTGGACCTGGGGCTTGAAATTCAGAAGGAAAAAGGGGTCGCCTACTGGAACCGCGCCGCAGAGGACTACAGCCAGTATTTCGTGCTGCACCCGAAGGCTAAAGTGAACTCCATTATGGAAGTCACAAACCCGATGAACGGCCGGTCTGTCCATGCCAAGGTCGTGAGCAAGATTCCGGAAAATGCCTATACCAGGGACATTACACTGGTGGTCTCCCCGGCCGTAGCCAAACACCTGGGCGTCCTGGACCCGCGGTTTTATGTGGTTTACCAATATATCCGATAGGTTTTTCATCTTTGCAGCTGAAAAACAGTCGAATGGATTACAAGCAGAATATCCTCGAGACCATTGGAAGCACCCCGATGGTCAAATTGAATAAAGTGGTGGAAGATATTCCGGCGCTCGTCCTGGGAAAGATCGAAACGTTCAATCCCGGGCATTCGATCAAGGACAGGATGGCCCTGAAAATGGTGGAAGATGCCGAGGAAGCCGGTATGCTCCAGCCCGGTGGTACGATCATTGAATGTACCAGTGGAAACACGGGGATGGGTCTGGCGATCGCTGCATGCGTGAAGGGGTACAAATGCATCTTTACGACAAGTGACAAGCAATCCAAAGAAAAGATCGACCTGCTGAAAGCACTTGGCGCGGAGGTCATCGTATGCCCGACCAATGTAGCTCCTGATGACCCGCGCTCCTATTATTCCGTTGCTGAAAAACTCTCAAAGGAGATCCCCAACTCCTATTGGTGCAACCAGTACGACAACCTTTCCAATACACAGGCACATTATGAAACCACCGGCCCCGAGATCTGGGCACAAACAGACGGAAAGGTCACACACATTGTGGTCGGAGTCGGCACAGGCGGTACCGTATCCGGGGTGGCACGGTACCTGAAAGAAAAGAACCCGGATATCCAGATCTGGGGCATCGACACTTATGGTTCCGTGTTCAAGAAATTCCACGAAACAGGCAAATTTGACGAAAGCGAGATCTATCCTTATATCACGGAAGGTATCGGTGAAGACATCCTGCCAAAAAACGTGGATTTTTCACTGATCGATCATTTCGAAAAGGTCGGTGACAAGGAAGGTGCCCTCGCTGCCAGGAGGTTGGCCCGCCTGGAAGGGATCATGCTCGGTTATTCTGCAGGCAGTGCCATTGCCGGTCTGCTCCAGCTGAAAGACAGGCTGACAAAGGACGATGTGGTCGTGATCATTTTCCATGACCACGGTACCCGGTATGTGGGCAAGATCTACAATGATGACTGGATGCGCGAGCGGGGTTTCCTCGATGAGGAACTCACCGTCGGCCAGATGATCGCCTCCAAAATGATCCCGGAAATGATGTCGGTCGATGCGGAAGATACCGTGCGTCATTGCTTTGAGCTCATGAAGAAAATGGAAATCTCCCAAATGCCTGTGATGCGGAAAGGGGAAATGATTGGCAGCATCACCGAATCTGCCGTGCTTTCATACATCCTTGAAAACCCGCTTTTGCATTCAGAAAAAACCGCGGAGGAGATCATGGGCCCTCCATTCCCCATTGTCAGGGAAGATCTGACATTCAAAAATCTGAGCAAATACATCACGAAAAAGGTACCTGCCGTCGTTGTAGAGGATAAACTCGGAAGATTTCACATCATTACCCAATACGACATGATCCGCATGATATGATGAGATTGCGCAATGTATACCTGTTCCTGGCCATTTTTTTCCTGTGTCACACGATGATGGATGCACAGGACAGGTACTTCACTCAATTTTACGCTAACCCCCTTGAACTCAACCCAGCATTGACGGGGGCTTTTGACGGATCTTACCGTGTCACAGCCGGCTATCGCGACCAGTGGAACGGATTTATCAACAGCCCGTACCTGGTCATCGGGGCCTATGGTGATTTCCGGTTTGACCTGGGGCGACAGCAGCGTCAATCGGGTGATTTTGTGGGAGCCGGGATCTCTTTTATTTCCGACCGGACAGCCTTCTTCAATATCAACAGCAACCAGATCAGCATTTCCGCTGCCTACCATAAAAACCTGACACGCAGCCGGGACTCGTACCTTTCCGCCGGTTTTTCATTGGGCCTTATGCAACGGAGCCTGAACTACGAAAACCTGGAATTCGGCGACCAGTATAACGGCCTTGATGGATATACATTTGCCACACAGGAGATCTTCCCGGAGAATAACCTCGCCAATGGGGACCTGAGCATCGGGTTGAATTACATGGTGCAACCAGCCAAGTTCACTACCCTGTTCATTGGAGGGGCAATCCAGCATATCCTTCAACCAAACATTTCCTATTTCAACCAGGCAACCGGCCTGAGCGAACTCTATGAGGCCGTTCCGCTGAACCGGAAATATGTGATCGCCGCAAGTGCTGAATTAGGCATCAGCGAATTGTACAGCATCCTGCCGAGGCTCATGTTCCAAAGCCAGGGGCCGGCATCCATGCTGAATGTCGGAACTTCTTTCAAGTTCGACCTGAACCTGCACAACCAGAATGCCTTCCAGGTCGGAGGCGGATTCCGCTTTGCACAGCAAGAAAATACGTTTGGCCCGGTCGCAGGATACCTTATTGCCGGCATTGAACTGAACAATTTGCTCATCGGATTGAGTTATGACCTCAACCTGGACGACCTGGTCAATGAACGGGCCGGCCAGAACGCCTTCGAGATCTCCATTTCCTACATCGGGGAATATTCGAATGACAGTTATTTCTGCCCTGTGTTTTAAGCAGGATTTCCAGGAAAATTTTTGAGGTATTGCGGATCAGCAGTCCCTGGGCAGCACATGGACATTTTCTGTGATTTCAAGCCCGAAGCCGATCAGGCCGACGCGATGACGGGGACGGTTGGTCAGCAAGCGGATCTTGCGGATGCCGATATCCCTGAGGATCTGTGCACCAACACCAAAATCACGTTGTTCGCTCGTTTCATTGGTGGTCCGGGCACTGGCATATTCCTTCAGCTTTTCGACAATTGAAGTGCCTTTTTCGCTGTGCCTCATATACAAAAGCACTCCTTTTCCCTCTTCTGAAATGATCTCCAGGGAGGCCTTCAGTTGTGCATCGTATTCATCAAACAACCGTCCCAGGATATCACCGGTTTCGGAGGAGGAATGCACACGGACAAGGGTCGGATCATCCGGGCTGATTTTACCCTTGATAAAGGCAAGGTGGATATCCCCGTTTGTGATCTGTTTATAAGCCCGCACTTCAAAGGGGCCGTAATGGGAATCCAGGGTCAGGGAGATCTCGGATTCCACAATCCGCTCCCTTTCCATCCTGTAGGAGATCAGGTCCTTGATCGAGATGATCTTGAGCTCGTGTTCCCGGGCAATTTCCACAAGCTGCGGCAGCCTCGCCATCGATCCGTCCTGATTCAGGATTTCGACCAGCACGCCTACGGATTTAAACCCCGCAAGCCGAGCCAGGTCGATCGCTGCTTCCGTATGTCCGCTCCTTCTCAGGACGCCACCTGTTTTAGCGCGCAACGGGAAAATATGTCCGGGTTTTGCAAAATCCGCCGGCTTCGTTTCATCACTGACAAGCGCTTTGATGCAGGTCGCCCTGTCGTGTGCCGAGATCCCGGTGGTACACCCTTTCCCGATCAGGTCGATGGAAACCGTAAATGCCGTTTCGTGAAGTGCTGTATTCTCATTGACCATCATGTAGAGGTCGAGTTCATCAGCCCGGTGTTCATCAATGGGCGCACAGATCAGCCCCCTCCCATGGGTGGCCATGAAATTGATGATCTCGGGCGTGACACATTCTGCGGCGCAAATGAAATCACCTTCATTCTCCCGCTCCTCGTCATCGACGACGATGACGACCTTGCCCTGCCTGATATCCTCAATGGCTTCTTCGATCGTATTCAGTGCGATTCCCTTTTGTGGCACAGTATCCGTTTTCATTGATTATATGTTTGCACTTCCGGAAATGATCCGGTTTGTGGATTCAGAAAGGATCGATCTCCGGGCAATCAATTCGTTCAGCATTTCCAAATGGCGGCTCCATGTATAATTCTCTGTGATAAACACCCGAGCAGCCTTCCCTGTTCGTTCCGCCTGAGCATTGTCCTCAAGAAGCATGTAAATATGCCCGGCATAGCCTGCCGGATCATCGGCAATGAAGATCTCCCCGCCAGGCCGTGCCCCGATCGCATTATTCACCATGGTACTTGTGATCGAAGGCATTTCCATTGACATTGCCTCGAGGATCTTGTTCTGCTGCCCCATCCCGCTGAAAATCGGAGCGACAAAAACTTTCGACCGGTTGTAGGCATACCGGATATCCTCCATCCATCCCGAGACCTTGACATGCCTGGATGCCAGCCTGAGGACCCGCCTGTCCGGTCGGGCTCCCGCAATCAGCACATTCACTTGCATTCCCCTGGACCGGCACAAGGGAAGGATCTTGCGCACCAGGTACTCGGCAGCTTCGATATTGGGAAGGTATCCCATATTCCCGACAAAAAGCAGGTCATAGGGCGTTTCGGTTTCCTTTCTGGAAAAGTAATGTGTATCCACCCCATTCGGGATGACATGGATATTTTCTGTGTAGGGCACCTTCAGCCTGTCCCTGTCCTGGCCGGAAATGATGCAATGATGGTCAAAATCCCGGTAAATGTCTTTTTCATACCTCGCCAGAAGCGTGGACTCATACCTGAAGAATGGCCGGGCAAGGAAACTGCCCGCCTTGGCTCGCTGAGCCATCCCGACGGAAAACACATCCATGTAATCGAGTGTCTTGCTGAATGGCAATGCCCGCACATATTCGGAGGTCCGGATGAGCTGGGTGAAAATGTGTTCCGGTTCTGTTTTCAGGATCAGGTACTGGATCTTTTGCTTGATTGACTGGTCCAGAAAATACCCGACCTGGAGCGGTAACCCTTCAAATGCTGCCTGTGCCAAATTCCACGGCAGCCGGTAGGACGGAATACGGAAAATGTGTATTCCTGCACAATACTTTTCAAGTTCGGTGATAGCTGCTGGATCAACATGCTGGTGCGTGATGGAGATGAGGTGTACCTCATGCCTTTCGGCAAGCCCCCGGATGTGGTTGTAAGCCCGGAGCTTGTCTCCTTTTTCGACAGGAAAGGGAAATCGTGATGTAAGTACAACAATCTTCACGGAGTCATTCCTCTGTTTGGATGGCAAAGGTACAATTTGATGGCCATTCACCGGCCGTTTAGAACTGAAAATGGAATCAGTGGTGGTGACCGTTTACGAGCAGGTCTTCATAAATATGGAACAACTGGTCCGCGATCTCTCTGTTATCAAAATAGGTATGCACGAATGACTTCGCCTCCTTCCCGATCTCCTCGACCTGCCTGGGGTTTTCAATCGCAAAAGAAATCGCCTCGCTAAAATCGGAAACAGAGTCTGCGATGAGGATATTCTTCCTGTCTTCGGCATGAATGCCTTCCTTCCCCAGGCGCGTGGTCAGGACAGCTTTTCCGAGTGCCATCCCTTCAAGGATCTTGACACGCATTCCGGAGCCCGAGAAAAGGGGGACAACCATCAGGGTATACTTGTTGATAAAGGACCGCGCATCTTCAACTTCCCCGTGGACATACACATTTTTCATCTGCAGGTTTTTGAGGTGTTCAGGCGTATTTCGCCCTGCGATGTGAAATGTGACCTCCGGATGTGCTACGATGATCTGTGGCCAAACATTCATCAAGAACCAGTCCAGGCCCTCCAGGTTGGGCATCCAGTCCAGGGACCCGATAAAGCAGATCGAAAGATCTCCGCCTACCCGTGAACCTGCAACCTGATAGTTTTCTATCTCGATGCCGATTGGTGATGATGAGGCCCCGTTCTGGTAGCCGAGTTTTTTAAATTTCCTCAGGTCACGGTCTGTCAGTGTCACCAGGTAATCATATTCATTGAGATGGCCGATCTCGTAATTCCGCAGTTTCTTGGACAAGTGATTGAGGTACCATTTTTTCGGAAAGAATGTGGTATTGGAAGTGATCCTGTCCCAGATCTCGTGCTCTACATTGTGGGCCCGCATCACGATCTGGGCATCCGAGTACCGTTTGATCGTATCGATATAAGGTGTGAGGTACAAGGTCTCGAGCTGGACGATATCAAATTGCTTGCGTTTCAGCAATTTGATCAACTCATTGTTGAAGGCATTGCATATAAACCGGTTGATGTGGTAGGACTCCCTTGAGAAAAGGTTCAAAAATGCATCAATGGGCTTGATCTTATTGTCCAGGTCCGTGCTGATGATCTCGTCATAATGGTTGAAATCCTCGGGAAGGGCGTTCAGGTCTGTGTAGTGCTTGGTCGTATTCATGGAGAGCAAGGTGATCTCACACCCCAGGTCTCTCAGTGCTTTGCTCAGGTAGGTGACTGCAATGGCTTCACCATCCTTGAGCGGATAAGGGAATTTCTTACACAGCTGGAGAATCTTCATAAAGATTGCGATAATACGATCTAGGTCGTCAAAAATAATCCTTTAAAATGAAATTCAGGTATGGATTCACCCAAGTAACCGACATCTGTGGAAAAAATAAGTAAAATAAATGTCAACCTGCGATTAAACTATTTTCATTATCCTTGCCATCGATTCATTTTTCTGATCAGCCTATGTGTGACATGATCCTGAGAGCAAAGAATATCCACAAGCGATACGGCCATTTACACGTGCTCAAGGGGATCGACCTGGAAATCAAAAAGGGGGAAGTTGTCACCATCATCGGGAAATCAGGCGCTGGAAAAAGCACACTTCTCCACATCCTGGGCACCCTTGACAAAGCGGACGAAGGGACACTTGAGCTTTGCGGAGAACAAATCGCATTGCTGAATCAGAAGCAGCTATCCAGGTTCCGAAACAGAAAAGTCGGTTTCATTTTCCAGTTCCACCATCTGCTCAATGAATTTACCGCGGTGGAAAATGTGGCGATACCGGCCTTCATTGCAGGAAGATCCAGGGATGCCGGGATCAACAGGGCTGCTGAGTTGCTCGATTACCTGGGGCTAACACAAAGGCTGCACCACAAACCGACGGAGCTGTCCGGCGGGGAGCAGCAAAGGGTTGCTGTTGCCAGGGCACTCATGAATGCGCCGGAAATCCTTTTTGCCGACGAACCTTCAGGCAACCTGGATAGCGAGACTTCTTCAGAACTCCACCAGCTGATCTTCAGGCTGAGGAAGGATTTTGGACACAGCTTTGTGATTGTCACCCATAATGAAGAGTTATCCGGCATGAGTGACCGCATTTTGTTCATGAAAGACGGACGCTGGGCCGAAAAGCAAACAACCTAACCTTCAGCTATGTCACGCGTAACGCATTTTTTCAGGGATCTCACCAACCTAACCGACGGGCTTGACAAGGAAGGAACCATATATGAAATCAAAAACAACAAACGCATCCGGGGTGCAAACGCCTGGATGCTGATGTGCTCGATTGTGATCGCGTCGCTGGGACTTGACCTGAATTCACCGGCGATCATCATCGGTGCCATGCTGATCTCTCCCCTGATGGCCCCGATCCTCGGTGTGGGCCTCGGTGTGGGCATTGCCGATATCCAGACGATCCGGATCAGCCTCCAGCACTTCGGGATCGCGATCGCCATTGCGCTTGTCACGAGCACACTGTACTTCCTCGTTTCACCTCTTGGCCAAATCACAAGCGAGATCCTCAGCAGGACGAGCCCTACCCTGCTGGACGTGCTGGTCGCCTTTTTCGGGGGCGTGGCCGGGATTATCAGCAGCTCCCGCAAGGACAAGAGCAATGCCATACCGGGGGTCGCGATTGCGACTGCCTTGATGCCGCCATTGTGCGTCACCGGTTTCGGACTTGCCACGGGCAACTGGCAGATCATGCTGAATTCGTTCTACCTGTTTTTCCTCAACTCCTTTTTCGTTGCCATGGCGACGTATATCATTGTACGCTACCTCAAATTCCCGACCATTAAACGGCCTGATGAAAAAGGACGCATGCGCGGGATCCTTTTCGCTGCCATTTTCAGTATTGTCCTCATTGTACCAAGTGTGTTTATCTTAAAAGATGTGTATGATGAAGCACGGATGAAAAGACAGGCCAGCGTTTTTGTCAATTCATATTTCGGGGACAGGAAAAAATATATTGATGGATGGGAAATATTCAAGGGCGACCCTAACCGCATCATGGTCAAGGTATACGGCAATGTGATCAAATACGCAGATACAATAAATGCACATACTGCACTTGAAGCAGCAAACCTGCATAATACGGTCTTGGAAATCCTGCCTACATCAGAAATCGACCTGGAGAGAATCGAGAAACTTTCTGCAGAAGTAGAGGGAATCTCCAGGATGAATGAGCAACTCATGGAAGCAAGGAAGCAGCGTTCGCGACAGGATATCATGATCGACTCATTGCAGGGCTATATCAGCCAGATCCAGTCGGATTCCTTTCTCTTCAGGCAAGTCAGGGAAGAGATTCAACTCCTCTTTCCGGACCTTCGATATTTTGGTGTGGGGGAAGCTGAAATGACTGATTTTGACACCACTGCAGAAAAGGGCTCAGTGCTGTTTGTGCAATGGGACGAACGAGTTCCCTCCAACAAGATCAAGGAATCAGAAACAAGGATCAAGGATTATATCCGAATCCGGATGAACAAGGACAATATCGTCCTGCTCAGAAAACCATAAGCAGATTCGTTATGCCTTTGCCCATTTGCGGACAAACACCCCATCCGGATCAAGGCGCTTTTCCTGAAGTTCATAATTCAGCTGTCTCATTTCACCCGAGTCAGGGCCTAAACCGGCCAGGTCCATCCAGTTGACCCAATTGCTGCAGGGATCATAATCCGCAAGCAGGGATTCAAAGAAGGAGGCCCCTTTCCGCCAGTCAAATTCCAGTTCCCGGATCAGGAAATTGGCAGCAAGTTTTCTGGATCTATGGTTGCACATACCCGTATTGACAAGCTGGTGCATGATGGCATCTACAAGCGGGACGCCCGTATTTCCCGTTGCCCAGACAGAGAAAATTTCCGGGTCCTTTTTCCACTCCCGCCTGGATTGTGACACCACACCACCTTCCTTGAATATCCGGTCCCCGTATTTCTTGGCCATCAGGCGCAGATGATCCCTGTACATGAGACGATGGAAGATGCGATCCAGCAATTCCGGCCGGTTGTATTCTGCGGAAAATTCAGAAATTTCATGAAACAACTTTTTCGGGGAAATGCATCCCTGAGCGAGATAGGCGGACATCATTGAATCGAACTGGAGGTAATGGGCCGAATCGCCCGTGCCGCCCCCGTGCATGAGTTCCTCCTGGAACAATGCATCAAGGCGTTTCAGGGCATTGGATTCCCCTCCATGGAGGAGAACCTGCGCCGACATGGGGACTTTTTGCCCCTTGATCAGAAAATCATAGGAAGGGAGAGCACCAGGGTCAACATGTTGAAAGGATACGGCAAGTGCATCCCGTGATGGGACCGGTAAAGGCTTCCTGATCTGAACGATGCGCTCCACCTCCTTTCTGAATGTATTGAACGAATCGGGTACATGGGTAATGGGAAACGGGAGGTCCGCGGTATAATACAGCATTTTGCCACGGGCATACCTGACTTCCTGCCCGATCGACCACAGGTTGCGTTCAAGGGCATCCTGCACCCTGACTTCCTCACCTGTGCGTTCCCGGTTGCAATACACCCAATTGGTCCTGAGGATCCTGGCCAGGTTGAAAATGATCTCTTCCGGCTTGCCAAATCTGACAATCAGGTCCGACCCAAGCTGACGGAGGTTATCCTTCAGGTCCTGGACACTTTCATGGATGAACCGTGCGCGATGGACGCCCGTCTTGGGAAAGTCATACAGCGTTTTTCCATGAAATACACGCTCATCGAAAATATACACGGGGAAGATCTCGGCTCCAAGGGAAATGGCATCGTTAAGGGCTTCGTTGTCGTGCAACCTCAAATCCTGGCGAAACCAAACAATGATTCTCTTCTTTGCCACAAATGGAAGATCTTAATGAACATGCATATAACAAACGGGCATACATATGGATTATGAAATTGCATGTATTTTTGCCCAATTGTCCAACGAAAGTAGAGAACTGTATGATATCCCGGTACTTTTTCTTCCTCCTTGTCCCAATATTCATGATCCCATCCTGCAATCAGGAAAAAAAGGCAAAACGAGATGACGTTGAAACGATCAAGGAAGAGGTCATGCGCATCCATGATGAGGCGATGGCACAAATGTCTACCATCAAGAAGTTAGGCACCAAACTGTATGGCGCTCAGTCATTTGCTCTTTATGACCAATGGCCTGAAGAGCTGAAAAAAGAACTTGGAAACATACTTAACCAGCTTGGTGACGCCGAAAAAAGCATGTGGAACTGGATGTATGCCTACAAGGAACCCGGAGAGGACAAAACAAAACAGGAGAAAATTGCATACCTGGAATCCGAACTTGAAAAAGTCAAAATCGTCCATGAGAAGATATTCACCAGCATCGAACGGGCACAGGAGTTTTCCAAGAAACATAAAATTGAATATGCCAACCAGGAAAAGTAACCTACCCGTTGCGGCATTGTGTTTATTTGCTCTGATTTGGCTTGTATCGGCATGTTCACAGGATGATGAGCGTCTGCCATATATCGGGCGGATGGAAGTGGTGGACGGCGACACGATGTATCATACAATCCCCGAATTCCGCTTCGTGAACCAGGACAGTCAATGGATCACGAAAGAAAGCCTGGCTGGGAAAATTTACATTGCAGATTTCTTCTTTACTTCCTGTCCGTCCATATGCCCCAAGGTCAAAAAGCAAATGCTGCGGATCTATGAGAAGTACAAGGATGACAACAGGTTCATGATGCTATCTCACAGCATTGATGTCAAGCGGGATACCGTCGGTCATTTAAAATTATACGCGACAAATCTGGGTGTCAGGGGAGACAGGTGGTATTTCCTAACGGGGAATGAAAACAAGATCTTTGAGATCGCTGATGAATACTTCGTAAGTGCCTTTGCCGACCCGAACGCCCCCGGTGGATTCGACCACAGCGGACGGATCATCCTTGTCGATCCGGAAGGACGGATCAGGGCCTATTGTGACGGCACTGATCCTGAAGATGTGGACGATTTCATGAAGGACATCGACAGGCTGCTCAAAGAAACCTATGGCGATTAAACGGCTGTTCCTTTTCGCATGCTTCACCGGCATTCTCTCCTCCTGCAACCAGGAGCCATACCAGCAGGGGAAAAACCTGTATACCTATTATTGCGAAAGTTGCCACATGGCGGATGGTTCCGGACTGGCAAAACTGATCCCGCCCATGTCGGAAGAATACCTTTCCGCACACAGGATGGAAATCCCCTGCATCGTGAAATACGGGCAGAAAGGACCGATCGTGGTCAATGGCATTGAGTATGATCAGCAAATGGAGGGATTCAAGCATTTGACCGATGCGGAAATCAGCAATGTGGTCAATTACGTATTGGATAAATGGGCACCGGGTACAAGCCCACTGCTCCCCGGGGAAATCGCATCAGCACTCGCTTCCTGCAAGGAAAAAACAAAATGAAATCTATCTGACAACCTGCTTTTTGTTCACCGCCGGAGATGTAAAAAAAGTGTGTATTTTTACCCGCATGCATCTATGGAAATCAATCTTTATGAAGTACCTGATCCTGTCTGTGACAATTCTATTCAGTGTCGGACTTGCCAGTTCGCTTGCGGCAGCTCCGGACAGTCCGGAATCGGAAGATCATCTGATGCTGGCAGACACCTGTGACATACCGGCCCTGATCGCGAGGGACACGACCGTTTGTGCCGGAACAGTATTAAAACTTGCAGAAGATATTTTTTTCACCAACTCTACATACGCCTGGTCCCCAGCAGCGGGATTGAATGATTCTACACTTTCCGGCCCAATCGTAACTGCAGAAGATACAATCCAGTATGTCCTCCGTGTCACCAGCGGCGACAGCTCCTGCGTCCACTTTGACACGATCAATATCAATGTGATCCCGATCGAAGCGGGCATTGAGGGACCTGATACAATTTTTCTTTGCCTGGAGGACAGCGTGCAACTCATTGCCTCTCTTGATCCGCTTGGTGCCGACTGGCAATGGTCACCCCAGACAGGTTTGAATGACCCCATGAGCCTTACTCCATGGGCCAGGCCGGTTGTTTCCACTGAATATGTGTTTACAGTCATGACAGATCAGTGTACAAGGTCCGACAGCGTTTTTATCAAGGTGGATTCCCTTCCGTTGTACCTGGATACGCTCACGGTTACCCCGGTCAAGGATCCTTATTGCGCCGGGGAAATCATTTCCATTTTTTCCCCGATGTACAATATTGCGAACTTTCCGGACATCGAACATATGTGGATGCCGGATGACGGCTCTATCCAGACAGGTGTGGACCAGTTGAATGTCGGCATCCAGTTGCGGGACACCACGGAATACATCCGGGTCACAACGAATGGTGGATGCATGGATTCTGCATTCATTACGATCAATGTGATCCCTCCGGATATCCCGTTGTCTACAAATGATACAATGCTTTGCCCCGGTTCCCAGTTCCAGGTATTTGTCCTTGACGAACAGGTGGAAGACCTCGAATGGGATCCCACCGAAGGATTGAGTTGTGAATCCTGCTTTGATCCTGTAGTCACCGTGATCACGCCTCCAGGGCAAACCCAGACACACACTGTGATGGGTATGAAGTCGGGTTGTCCGGTTGGCGGACAATTAACGATCCAGGTTCCGCCTTTGGAGCCGGTTCCGGATACCGTCATTTTCTTCTGCCCCGGAGATCCTCCAGCAGCACTGGATTACAGCGGCTTCGGATTCTCCGGGTTCCAGTGGAGCGTCCTTTCCGGGTCAGCTTCACTGAGTTGCGATGATTGCCCCAATCCGACAATCACACCCCAGGGTGATGCTCTCGTCCAGTTCATTGCCTCGGGAAATACCGATCCAAACTTCTGTGGCGGAACAGGAAACGTGTTCTTTCAGCAAGGTGCGGTTGAAACCGTTGATATCGGCGATTTTTCCCTTTGCCCCGGCGAAACATCATTTATCGATATCGGAGACCCTGCCCTGTCCAATTTTTCCTGGACGACACAGGATGGCGATGCCCAGCTGAGTTGTACAGACTGTCCAAACCCGGTAATCACAGGAGGCAATGCAGCGACGACGATCTCATTTACCGCGGATAATGACAAAGCCGGTTTTTGCAGCGCAAGCGGATCTTTCATTGTGTCTGTGGACAATATCCAGGATATCCCGACAAACCCCGTACAGGTGTGTTCGAATATACCGGATACCCTGAACCTGGCATTCCTGGGGCTTTCAAATGTTTCCCTGGATATGCAGGGCGGCTCTGTTTCATGTACGGATTGTCTGGACCCTGTCATCACCGTGGAGCAGAATGCGACACTCACGATCACAGGTGACCTGGCCGGGACGACCTGCCTGGGAAGGGCCGTCATCGAGATCATTACATTCCCGTCGAATGAAGCTCCCGCGCTTGTTTGCGCACCGGCTGATACGGTGGATATCGGCACGCAGATTTCCATCTCGGTCGCTGGTTTTCACAGTGCGCAGAGCGGCATCTGGATCTATAACGATGAGATCCTGATGGATACCGGGCTTATGATCACTGTACCAACCCTGAATCTCGAAAATCCGGTTTCATTCGAATACATGGATCCTTTCGG
>JARQTN010000020.1:4198-9096 GCA_029976695.1 Lewinellaceae bacterium | reverse complement strand
ACATAGCGGTCAATGTATGGGTCAAATAAACCATCTTCCAAAAACGCCTTGAGATCCTCCTTTTCCTGATCTGTCAGGTAAAGTGGCTTGAAGTTCTTTGCGATCTGGTCTTTCGGCACATTCTGATTTTCCGGAATTGCATCATTAAAATATGCGATCACATCATCGATCGTCTCCTTGCTGCTGCCATGGAAATAAAAAGGGGCATTTTTGAGATTATAGAGCTGGGGCACTTTGAACTTGTACATATCTTCTTCCTTTCCCGTAAATCCTCCCCTTCCCAGGTTCCTCTTATCCTGGGCCGAAGTAAAGACACCGCCTGTCTGGTACAAATCGTTTACGCCAAGGGCATAAAAATTCATTGCATTCAGGCTTGTCCCGTTATGACAGGAATAACAATTTGCCTTCGAAAAGAACAGGATCGCGCCCCGCTTCTGTTGTTCCGTCATTGCTTGCTGGTCACCTTTCAACCACTCCTGGAACGGAGCCTGGTCCGAGATCAGGGAACGGATATATGCAGAAATGGCAAGGGAGGCAGCTTCTGTAGAATAGCGATCATCACCTTCCCGCTCGGGAAATGCCAGGTCGAACAACACATCGTATTCAAGGGACCGTGCCAATTCCGGTGTCATGCGCATCCGATGCGTGATCAGGCCCTCCATATTTTGGGATTCAATGCCGAGGAAGCCAAGTTCATTTATTGATGTCTGGTCCTCCTCATTCCATAATTCCTCCGTCCCCTCATTGATATCATTGCCTCCAAACTGTCCGTTCCAGAACGTATTTGTCACAAAGGCAACATTCAGGACAGACAACGGCCTCGCCCCCTGTGCATCAAGTTCGTTCTCCGCGTAATCCGGGTGGATGCTCCGGTCACGGCCAAACCCGATACCTCCGTCTGCGATCCCCTGGATCGTGCCCGGCTTGAAACCCCTTGACGGGATATGGCACGTGGCACATGAATATGTCTGCACTCCGGCCCCATGGTTGGCGTCCAGTCCGATCCCTGTTTCAAAGAAAAGGTATTGACCAAGGGCTACTTTTGATGGTGTCAGTGGGTTTTTCGGGTCCTGGGGGATCTGGTCATATGCAGTGTGGTCAGGGAGAATAAAATGGTCCGTCGAACCCGTCGGGCTAGCATTTGCTATAAGCGTTTCAAGCCTCTGGTCAAGCACTTCAGATCTGAAGACCACATCGTTGGAGCAAGACGCAAGGACCAAGATGCAATAGAAAATCAGGATGTTAAGATGCTTCATGGGTTATAATAAACAGCAAATAAGGTGATTATAAATTATGATTAGCTGAAATATAATAGGATTTTATCGATCCTTTCGGTTTTCAGCGTCTAAAAATAATGGAATTCTGGATTCTGTTGCAGTATCAATCGCAATAACAACTGCAGCCCCAGGCCACAATCAATCTTGTGCTCACAAAAAAGAGAATGTTTTGATGATTGAAAAAGGCCTCTGAAACGCTAAAAAGTCAGTTTTGCTCCAAGGCTTGGGAGGATAGGCAACTGGTCCACCCTTTCGAACCTGACCCTGTCAAAGTAAAAGATATTTTGCCTGTCGTATGCATTTGTGACGCTGGCTGTAATCTCCAGATTGATATAATCCGTGAATTCGATCCGTTTCTTCAGTGAAACGTCAAGCCGGTGATAATCAGGTAACCTTCCTCCGTTGCGTTCATCAGCATAAATGATCCCAAGGTCAGGGTTTGCGGTCTGGTAGTCTGTATCGATCCCATCCAGGTAATTGAACTGGCCATAAAAGCCTTGTGTTTGCGTGAACGGGAAACCTGTTCCCATATTCCACCGGGCACCGATTTCCCATGTTCTGTCCCGCCCGAAGTTGTACGATGCCAACAGGTTCACATTGTGCCGGCGGTCAAAATTGGTGGGATAGACCTGCTCGCCGTCATCCCGGGTCACTTTCCCCAGGGAGTAAGTAGCCCAGAAATAGAAATTCCGCTTTTCGTACCTGCACGTAAAATCGATCCCGTACGCATCTCCTGTCTCCGTGGCAAAATCGGGATCCTGTTCGCTCAGCTTGTTCCGGTTGACATTGATCAGCTGGGTAAATCGCTTGTAGTACGGCTCCACGGTAATCTGGATATTCGATCCTAAATCCGCCTCCAGTCCGACAACGAACTGGGCTGACTTTTGCAACCTGTGATCTGTTTGCTCACGTGTACCCGGTTTGAAGATGCGCTCCTCCGGGCCACTCAGAAAGCCGACAAAGAGGTTCACGATATCCCTTTCATTTACCGTGCTGATCAGGTTCTGGGAATAAAACCCGCCACTCATTTTCAGGCGAAAATTATCCGTCAGGTTTGCTTTGAAGGCAACACGTGGCTCAATGGAAACGTCCCCCAGGGTGGTGTAAAACTGGGCACGGACACTGGGTTCAAAAACAAACGGGCCAAAGTTTTGCCTGTATTTGAAAAACCCGGCGATTTCAGTGGTATTATTGAACTGGCTGAGCGTGATGCCGACAAAATTCCGGAACTCGAGTTCGGTTCTGAATCCATTCAACTCAAACCCGTATTTGATTTCCCTGTCCCGGCCGAAATAGGTGAAATCAAGTGCCGCATTGAATCCATTGATCCCGCTCATGCGGGGTGCCTCATCCGCTTCGGAAAGTTCAATATCATAATTGGAGAATGAAAGGGTCCCTCCGATGATAAGTTTCGAATTTGACGGAACAAGCTTGAAATTGATTCCACCTCCGAATGCTGACCAGCCGATTTTTGCGATTCCCTGGAAATTGACGTTGTCCGTAAAGTTGAAACCAAAGAAATCAAAATTACTTCCACTATTGCTTCTGAAAGACACCTTGCCAAACAGGTCAGTATAGTTGTACGGCAAACCCAGTGAATCCGGAGAAGCATACTCATAGAGGTTCTTTGAAGTCTGGTCCAGGTATGAGTGTTTGCCGGTGAGGATAAAGGATGCACTGCCCCCTTTCCCTTCACGGAATTTGATGATCGGTCCTTCCAGGAGCATTTTTGCCTGGAATGGGCTCGCCGATACCAGCCCTGAATACCTTGATTTATTCCCGTCACGTGTTTTGATATCCACGATTGCTGAAATCCGGCCTCCATACTCGGCATTGAAGCCACCCGTCAGGACATCAACGGATTTCACTGCTTCAGTTTCAAATACGCTGAAAAACCCGATGGAGTGAAACGGGTTATAAATCGTCATGCCATCCAGCAGGATCTTGTTCTGTATGGGCGATCCGCCCCGAATATAGATCTGTCCGCCCTGATCACCCGTGGAAATCACGCCAGGAAGCACTTGCAGGTATTGCGCGATATCAGGCTCCGAACCGGTACTCGGGAGTGCCTGGATCTCTTTCTGTGTCACTGTGATCTTGGATACGGCAACGGTGGTCTTCCGCTCGCTCATCCGTGATGACACATTGATTGTCTCGAGTTCTATAGATGAGGCAACAAGGTTCAGGGTCAGGTATTCGATCTCTCCTGCTTCCAGGTCGATTTCCACTTTGACCGTATCAAACCCGATATACGTAGCTACCACAGTATAATTGCCTGCCGGGATATCGGGCAGGCTAAAGAATCCATCAAGGTCTGTATTGGTCCCGATGGTTGTCCCCTCGAGCACCACGGTCCCGTAAATGACGGGTTCTCCAGTCTCTTTTTCAAAAACACTGCCGCGGATGTTTCCGGTTTGCGCAACGGAAAGTTGACTCAGGAGGAGCAATGTGACCGCCAGGAAAAAATACCTCATAGGTGGATCGTTGAATTCTCTCAATCAGACCGGCAAAAGTATGAAAATAAATCGCGTCGGATACGATGCCTCTCTGGATTAAATGCCGGGTGGGATACATTGGTTATCTTCGTAAAAATTTACTCAGATGGGTCTTATCCATATTGACACATGCCCCATTTGCGGGAACAAAAACCTGCTTTCCTTTTTACAGGTCAGGGACCAGAGCATCTCAGGTGAATCATTCAGCCTGGTCCAATGCCCTGCCTGCACGCTCGTGCTGACACAGGATCATCCGGATGGTTCCGCTATCGGAAAATACTATGACTCGGATTCCTATATTTCACACTCGGATACACAGCGTGGACTGATCAACCGCCTCTACCACCATGTCAGGTCCTTCATGCTGGACAAGAAAAAGGCCTGGGTTGATCGCCATTGCCACAATGTGCCAGGCAAACTGATAGATATAGGTTGCGGCACAGGCTATTTTGCACACCATATGCAATCCGCCGGCTGGGAGGTAAAAGGATTGGAACCTGATCCCAGTGCACGCAACCTGGCGAAAGAAAAATTCAACCTTGATGTCGAAGACACCGCCTGTCTGTTCGATCTCGACAGCCAGTATGATGTCATCACACTTTGGCATGTCCTTGAGCATGTACACAGGATGAACGCATATCTCCAGAAATTCAGGTCACTCCTGAATGAAAGGGGGATTTTGCTGATTGCGGTGCCGAATTACACTTCCAGGGATGCGCGGCATTACAAGGAAGACTGGGCAGCCTGGGATGTCCCTCGCCACCTGTGGCATTTTTCGCCTGCAGCAATGCACCACCTCATGACAAAGCACGGATTCCAGATCACCAGGAAATACGGAATGGTCTTTGATCCATTTTATGTTTCCATGCTGAGTGAAAAGTACAGGGAGGCAGGGCTTGGAGTGGTCTCCGGCGGGATCAACGGATTGCTATCCAACCTGGCGGCCTGGCGTGATACTGACCGGTCCTCATCCCTCGTCTACATCTGCAAAATAAAAACTTAAAAGATCGGCCACATGCTGAATGATAAAAAAATTGCCATTATCGGCGGAGGCAACCTCGGGAGCGCGATTGCCACAGGACTCGCAGAAAGCGGTGCCCTGCCACCCGGACAGATCCATGTCACA
>JARQTN010000020.1:0-4098 GCA_029976695.1 Lewinellaceae bacterium | reverse complement strand
TTCCGCGCGATGCCCAATACAGCGGCTGCTGTAGCCTCATCGATCACTTGTATTTGCAGTGAGAACGGTTTGCGGGAAGATGAGGCATTGCTCCAGCAGGTCTTTTCAGGCATCGGCGAAACGGTCGTTATCAATGAAGGCTTGATGGAAGCAGCAACCGTGCTGGGTGCTTGTGGCATTGCCTATGTGCTCCGGTTCATCAGAGCGATGATACAGGGGGGCATCGAGATCGGCTTCAGCGCACAGACGGCCACTCTTATTGCATCCCACACGGTAAAAGGAGCGACAGAGCTCCTTATCGAAAATAAAAAACACCCGGAGGAGGAAATCGACAAGGTGACAACGCCTAAGGGATGTACCATAGCAGGCCTGAACGAAATGGAACACCAGGGTTTCAGTTCTTCGCTGATCAAAGGGATCCTGACCTCATTTGAAAAAATTGAAAAAGTCTGAATGCAGAACCCGCTTTGGAAAAAACTCGGGTATCGTGCAGGCTTCAGAGCCTGCCTGGTGAACCCACCGGAAGAATACATGGATTGGGTATCACCCCTTCCCCAAGGAATCTCATTTCACTGCACGCGTGATATGGACATGGTGCATATGTTCACGAATGAATACCAGGCATTCCGGGACGAATTGCTGCTGGCACGGGGCAGCAGCAAACAAAATGGCATGATTTGGATCTCCTGGCATAAAAAAGCATCCAGATTACCCTCAGAACTGAGTGAGGACCTGATCCGAGAGACAGCGATAGAACACAGTCTTGTGGATGTCAAGGTATGCAGCATCAACCAGGTCTGGTCAGGGCTCAAACTCGTCATCCCGGTCCGGTTCAGGTCAGAGACCATGTGATGAGGAACAAACCGGAATCTCATACGTTTCATCATAAAACCATGCGCTTTCTTCTTCCACTTTATCTGATCTTATTCTACGCCGGAATACATGCCTGTGCTGGCCAGGGCAACGGGATCCCGATCATCAATCCAGCAGAATTTGCCGACCAATGGTACCAGGGGAAAGCCGAGATCACCAGTTACCAACTGCAACAGGCAAGATATGGTGACATCCATCCGGGAGAGGCGGTCCTGATCTTCGTGACTGAAGACTTTTCCAGAGAGAAGCAGGTAAAACTGGACAACCCTGCTGAATCGCCCGATGATGCAGTCAAGATCATGAAACTCAATGCCATGAGGTCTTTCAGGACCGGCATCTATGAATACAACCTGATGCGTTCTGTCTTCACGCCTGTTGAAAATACTACATATCCGAATTCAATGAAGGTAACCGGCAGTTTCCAGGACTGGTGCGGTCAATCATGGATGCAGTACAACCTGGACGGAAACCGGTACCATGTCAGGCAATTCTCCTATTTTGAATCAGAAGGGGACCGTGATTTCCATGTGGACAATGCAATGCTGGAAGATGAGATATGGACCTTGATCAGGACGGCCCCGCATACACTGCCAGTTGGCGAAATCTCCATGATACCGGGAATTTTCTTTACCCGGTTGCGTCACCGCGACGGTAAACCCGAAAAAGCAATGGCGCAATTGCAACGGGTTGGAGGCGCATACACCTACAGCATTGCATACCCCGAATTCGGTCGAACACTTTCCATCCACTTTGAGGATCGTTTCCCCTATGAAATTTCAGGCTGGGAAGAGGTGACGAGAAGCGGTTTTGGTGAAAAAACGACTGTCTTGACAACCCGTGCGACAGTACAAAAGCGAATCATGTCCGATTACTGGAAAAGGAACAATCCATCCGACCGTGCCCTCCGGGCAGAACTTGGATTATCGACAAACTGATCTGGTATATGGCTTAATTCCTTGCATGTTCATTTGTTTGGCGCCAGCATAACAGAACAGGCGAACCACTGAATTCATGGAAATGGAAATGAAGATTGTCCCAGCTAAAAAACCAGTGGCTCCGCCCCTTCCCTGATCACTTCAGGTTCTGATCCTGTGCAATCCACTACTGTTGACGGATACAACCTTCCGGCGCCACCATCAATGATGAGCTCTACCTGATTGTGATACAGCTCATGGATCTCCTCAGGGTTTGCATGATATTCCAGGATCTCATCGTCAGATTTGAGGCTGGCGACGACCAGCGGGCTTCCAATTTTTTCAATGATGGCTGAAATGATCTTGTTGCCGGGAATCCTGAGCCCGATCGTTTTGCGGTTATTCTTCAAGTATGCCGGCAAATCCTGGCCAGCCTTTACAATGAAGGTGAAAGGACCGGGCAGGTTTCTTTTCATCAGCTTGAACACCCGGTTATCCAATTGGCTGATATACGCGGAAGCCATGCTGAAGTCAGCAAAAAGAAAACTGAACAGGGCTTTCTTCGGGTTCAGGTCGCGAAGCCAGCAAATCCTGTCAAATGCCTGTTTATGCCCGATATGGCAAATAAATGCGTATACCGAGTCCGTTGGGGCAATGATGACCTTCCCGGATTCCAGGGCATCACAGACAATGTCGACTTTCCGAGGTTCGGGGTTTTGTGGATGGATTGGGATGAGCATACTAGGATTTTAGCTTAAAATGGGGTTTTCTTGCAATGCAGCGGCTTCCCTCAGGAAAAGCTTGAGGGCGCGCTTCTTCTCTTGATCAAATGAAAAGGAAATGGAATTTTCCAAATACGCCCTGTGCATGGCACTCAGGTCCATCTGTTGGATTGAATCGACACCGGCTCGAAAACTCTTGTTGAGCTGGGACAGGAATTCCGGATCAATCCCCGGACGGCTTACCCAGGCTGCAAACAAAAACGGAAGGCCCGTATTTACCTTCCATGCCTGACCCATGTCCCACATATTCAGATCTTCTTTCTCAAGAGCGAAGACTTTGTCCCCGATGGCAACGCGTGCCCCTCCAGATAAGGTCCGCCATTCATCGGGATCGTCCGAGGAGAAAAAACTCCAGTCCTTCTTCCAATGCCTTTTCGCGAGCACCTGGACCAGCAGGTTTGAAGTCCTGGAATCGCTGTCGAACTGGACATGCGTGATCTGGTCAAGTGTACATTCACTCACCAGCATTACGGTCCGGACTGCTCCGTTACATCCGATCCCAAAGTCCGTAACCAGCTCAAATCCGGATAATTGCTGCAAAGCACCTACCGGTACCAGGGAAATATCCACACTCCCATTGAGGTAAAGCTCGGCACATTGCGCGGGCGGGACAAGGACCAGTTCCAGCCGGTCCCGAAAGGGCCAATCCTTCAGTCCTTCAAGGAATGGAAGTGTATTGATGTAACTGACTGCGGCTATCCTGTATTTCATCAATCTGTCATTTTGATCTCCTGCAGGTGCGATGTATCATTGTGGATATGGACTTCGTATTTCAAACCATCATATTCGACGATATTCAAGCCGGTGTTTTCGTGTTCATATAGGCTCATGTTGCTGATCGGCTCTCCCTTGATCAGGCAAAGCATACAGCGCAGTGTACGGCCATGCGAACAAATGAGGATTTTTTCTTCCTGCCTGGCGGCTAATACATCCAGGAAGGAACGAATCCTATTGGCAAGCATGGATGCAGACTCACCCTTTGGCACGGATACGTCGAAATGACCATTTTCCCAGGCCTCGACCACCTGCTTGTAATTTTCGATCAGGACGGGATCACTTTTCTTTCCTTCATGTTCACCCCAGTTGATCTCGTTGATTTCAGGGTAGCGTTCGAACGGGATGCCATGATCGATGAATGGTTTGATGGTTTGATATGTGCGCTGCAGATCAGAACACATCAAAAGGTCAAATTGCTGGTCCCTGTATCTCTCATAGAATGCCCTTGCTTGCATCATGCCAGTTGCATTCAGTGATGAATCAACACCGCTCCCTTGAACAATGCCATATCTGTTGTGATCAGTTTGTCCGTGCCTGAGGATATAAAGCTGTTTCCTGTACATCTGCAAGATTCTACGATTACGATTCTACAACGGGAAGCGAAACATAACCCTTGTACTGCAGGTCCTCTTCAAACATCACATCAGAATAATCCTTGATCACATTGTACAGCGTATCCCGCTCAATCGGTTTCCTTCCTACCCTTCTGATCAGCTCAACGATATCCCGGGTACTCAATGCAGGATTTTGCT
>JARQTN010000019.1 GCA_029976695.1 Lewinellaceae bacterium | reverse complement strand
GGTATGATGCCCCATGCTTTTGGGCCATTCGGGTCCAGATCTACGATCATACGCAGTACAGGTCCTGCACTTCTTCCAGTCGCGTTAACAATATTATAGCCTCCACCTGCGAAGACATCTTTCTCGCTGAGTGCATCGAGCTGGGTAAGATGCGTCAGTTTTGTCGCCTTCCAATTAGCCCAGTTTAGATCCATACCCTTATGATGTTTGCGCAATCCATCAAAATGGGTATGCATTTGCTTAAAAGCGGTTTTAATTAAGCCCGTTGCATCTTCTTTCACTTTAGTAGTGTCAATATCCCACCAGTTTAATTTTGGCTCGTCTTTTAATAATGAAAAGGTTTTGTAATATGTCGGATAGGGAAATGCTGTGGAATCGTCTTGTAATTCATCCCAGGCAAGCCGCCAAATTTCATACTTCCATCTCATAAAATACGCCGGGGCCTTTAACTCTGGATTAGCCATCAGATTCCAATTTGCCAAATCTGTATAAATAGCCTGCTCCTCCTTATCTATTTCCTCATACTTTAGTGTAGATAAAAGGAATTCAAGATCGTCAGAGGCGCCCATAACATAATTATCCAATTGAAGTTGCTTCATGTCTTCTATATTAAAGATGGAATCTGCTCTAAGCATCTGATTAATCCTTCTGTTACGATACGAAGGAAAATTAACAGCGTTTATGATATACGGGTATGTGGTATCAACCGGATATTGGTTGGCACTACTTACAAACCCGCGATCGGGATTAAATTCTTGAATCGTGTGTTCTGAGGGAATGTAACTGCTCCAGATATTTGCACTTTTAGTTCCATCTCTCAGAAAGAGGCCTTCATTACCTTGCCTAAGCAAATAACTGCCTGCAACATACATTCCAATGTTACCTTGGGCATCTGCATACGCCCAATTTAAATGTGGTGCATCAAACTTCTTCACTCCCTTTATAAAATCTTTCCAATTATTGGCTTTGGCCATTTCCAGAATGGCGATTGGGACCTGATTGTCATCCTGTCCGGTCCATCGGTAAGCCCAGGCCTCATTTTTTTGAGCACTTATTTCACTGTGGTTGGCGATAATCCCAAAAGGCGAATAATAAATGGTATCGAATACAGACGGCTTTCCTTTAATTTTTATTTCTTCAATTTTAGGCGTTACACTTTTCGCTTTGCCATCCACGAGTATTTTTGTTTTTGTATTATCTGCAAATTTTACTTTATACCAATCGACCAGGTCGCGCATAGAAACGGTCCCGCCATAAGCTATACTGTCATTCATGGCGCCAATCGGTCCCGGAACACCGGGAAAAAAAATACCCATAGTATTTATTTCAGGGGACTTTAAATGACTTAGAATATATAAGTTGGGCAAACTCAATCCTAGATGTGGGTCACTTGCAAACAACGCGTTCCCCGTTGCCGAACGTTTCGGCGATACTGCCCAATTATTAGATCCATTTGCCCGGTCGGGCTTGTTTGTCTCGATAAAATCTGATGGTGCAATGATCGTATCAGTAGGAGTTTTTTCGGGTATAACCGGGGTAAAACCCCAACCTCCGGGATTGTTGACGATGGGATCTTCTTTGGAATAGTTGCCTTCATAAAGCAACTGCCAACTTGCATAATCAAATGCATTTAAAAAATTGGTATACTCTATGTCGTTATTCCTTGTGTCTACTCTATTTGCCATGTAATTGGCAACGCGAAAGGATCGTATGACAGACCACGGTTCGGGTTCCATATCCAAGAGCCTGTATTCCAAAGGCCAGTCTTTTTCATGTAACGTGCTGATATATGCGTTTACCCCTTTGGCATATTGTTCATAAGCCATTTTAGCGTAGGAGTCCTGCATGGTCGCGGCCATTATTTTTTGGGTGCCTAATTCCAAGCCCTTTCGCCTGGTACTTAGATCTAATTCTAAAGTAGCTTCACCTACAATTTCAGACAGTCTACCTGCTGCTGCACGTGTTGTGAAATCCATTTGCCACAGGCGCATACTGGCAGTGATGTAGCCCTGTACGAAATAGAGGTCTTCATCGTTTTCGGCATAAATATGAGGAATTAGGTTCTCGTCCCATACCACGGATACCTCGGCCTTTAGATTATCGTGGATCACCTCTTCGGGTAATTCGGGAATTTCCCCTTCCAGTAATCGCCAAAAGCCATGGGAGGGACTAACGATCTTGCCCAGAGCCGGCAGTTGCCCTATGGGCCTTGTCAAAACAAAGCAAATCCCAATGGAAAGAAGGGTCCAGATAAGAAAGGACAGGTAGCGTTTCATGTATGTTAAATAATTTGAATTGGTCTCACCTTGATGAATGTGTATTCTCTTCAGGTAAAAAATACAAAGTTTTTCATTTATCGACATGAAAGGAACAAGTACAGGCAATACCGGTATCTACTTAAAACCTGTTTGGCTGTTTATCCTGAGCTTCCAAAAAGTGTTCATCTCTCCGGAACGGTTCGTTTTTGCCTGTGTTGAAACTTATTTCTGGTCAATTCAATAGGGCAGAACCTGCTTCGGGTAGCAGAAATAATATTTCGTGAATACCTTCTTGTTTGTTGTATGCGGTAGGAAAATAGACAAAGGCTCCACGCCGCCGTCCTTTTTCATGATCTGGATCTCGAAGTCCTCCTCGGAGTAGGATTCAGTGGTTTCTATACCCGTCAGGACCAGTTCGCCGGCTTCAGATTCCGGCACCCCGTATCTATCCACCAGGCGCCAGGTGATATCCCTTACCCTGCCTTCAGCTGCGGGTTCATCCATGAGTTCACATTTGAACAGCCTCCGGTCATGGAGCCCCGTGCCAAGGAAATTCAGGACAAAGTCCCCCGAGTCGGAGGCACTTTTGATCAGCAACCCGATGTCAATATCATCCAGCCTGGCAAAGTGGCCGATCACCTCATCGGGCTTTGTGTCCAGCTCCTTGTCCCCGATATTCTGTTCAAGGAAATACCGGAGATGTGAAGTCATCTCAAAGCGTTGGCCGGTGCTGAACAGGAATCTTGCCCGCCTGACCAGCCCCTGGAGCATCAGCTCCGCTGAAAGGACGGTCTTGTGCAGGTAAACCTGCCAGTACATCAGCCGCCTGGCCATGAGGTATTTTTCGATGCTGTAGATTCCCTTTTCCTCGACGACAAGGTTCCCGCTGTACACCGAGAGCATCTTGATGATCCGGTCATGCCCGATCACCCCTTCCGCCACACCGGTGAAAAAACTGTCCCGCTTCAGGTAGTCCATCCGGTCCACATCCAGTTGGCTGGAGACAAGCTGGTTCAGGAATTTCTTGTGATAGGTCCCTTTGAATACCTGGATGGCCAGGTCCAGTTTTCCCCGGAATTCTTCGTTTAACAATTCCATCAACTTCAGGGTGAGCGTTTCGTGATGCACATCGATCAGCATATGCTCCAGGGCGTGGCTGTAGGGGCCGTGGCCGACATCGTGCAGCAGGATGGCGATCAGGGCGGATTCATATTCTTCGTTTGAGATGTCCACACCCTTTGACCTCAGGACATTCAGGGCCTCTTGCATCAGGTGCATGGCCCCCAGGGCATGGTGGAACCGCGTATGCAGCGCGCCAGGGTACACATAATGCGTCAAGCCGACCTGTTTGATCCGCCTGAGGCGCTGGAAAAAAGGGTGTTCGATGATCCGGTAGATGGTCTCAGACGGAATACTGATGAACCCGTAGACCGGATCGTTGAGGATTTTTTTCTGATTCATTTGCGGTTGAAAAATAAGTAATTTCGTGATGCCGTTAGATATCACGTGTCCGCAAGGGGCATTTTAGGACGATCAGCAAAACAAACTAGATGGATAAGATAAAAATACTCTGGGCGGATGATGAAATCGATCTGCTCAAGCCACAGCTTTATTTTCTCGAAAAGAAAGGGTACGATGTCATCACGGTCAGCAACGGGCATGATGCGATCGAGGAATACAAGACCCAGCCTTTTGTCGATGTGGTCTTCCTGGATGAATCCATGCCCGGCCTGACTGGCCTGGAAACGCTGTCCGAGATCAAGAATATCAACCCCGACCAGTCAGTCGTGATGATTACCAAGAACGAGGCGGAGAATATCATGGAAGAAGCGCTCGGCGCACAGATCGATGATTACCTGATCAAACCGGTTAACCCAAACCAGATCCTCCTCACGCTCAAAAAGATCATTGACAATAAACGGCTGATCCGGGAGAAAACCTCTTCCGACTACCAGCAGGAATTCCGCAATATCCTGATGGAGATCAACAGCGGACTCGATTCTGAAGGCTGGTTCAGGGTTTACCAGAAAATCGTCAACTGGGAGATCAAGATCAGTGAATCGAACAGCGAGGCGATGCATGAGATCCTGAGCATGCAGAAGAGCGAGGCGAACAAGGAGTTCTCTAAGTTTGTGGTGAAGAACTACGAGGGCTGGGTGCAGGACAGGGCAAATGCCCCGCTGCTTTCCCCTGACCTCCTTTCCACTAAGGTGTTTCCCCAGCTGAAAGCGGATAAGCCGACCATATTCCTGCTGCTGGATAACCTGAGGTATGACCAGTGGCTGGCGATCAAGCCCATCCTGTCCGGGTTTTACCGGGTGGAAGAAGAGGATTACTTCTACAGTATCCTGCCAACCTCAACCCAGTACAGCAGAAATTCCATTTTCGCCGGTATGATGCCGGGGGATATCGCAAAGTACCAATCACAATACTGGCTGGACGACCATGAAGAGGGGGGGAAGAACCAGTACGAACACGAACTCCTGACACACCAGGTCCAGAAAAGGATCCGTAAGGACATCAAGTTTGACTACGTCAAGATCACCAATGTCAACAAGGCCAGGCAGCTCAACGAAAAGATCTACAATTACCTTGAAAATGACCTCACCGTCATCGTGTACAATTTTATTGACATGCTCTCCCATGCCCGGACGGAGATGGAGGTCCTGAAAGAACTTGCGGGTGATGAAACAGCCTATCGCTCACTCACGAAGAGCTGGTTTGAGCATAGTCCACTGTGGAGTGCGCTGAAAAAAGTCACGGACCGGGATGTACAGTTGATTATCGGAACGGACCACGGGACGATCCGGGTTGGAACGCCTTCAAAAGTTATCGGGGACAAGAATACCACGACCAACCTGAGGTACAAAGTCGGCAAGAACCTGCAGTACGAAAAGAAAGATGTACTTGAGATCAGGGATCCCCAGGCAGCGGGTCTTCCGAGGCCGAATATCAGTTCTACGTTCATTTTTGCGACCGAGGATATCTACTTCCTGTATCCCAACAATTACAATTATTACAATAATTACTACAGGAATACTTTCCAGCATGGAGGTATTTCTCTTGAAGAAATGATCTGCCCGATTATCCGGATGTCTTCAAAGTAGAAAAGTGAAGGACGGGAGCTTACTGGTCGACCAGCTCCTCAAACAAGTAGGGATTTTCTTTGATGAAGTCATTCCACAACCTTTTGCTGGGGAGGAAATACAGGTGCTTTCCAAAAGCTCCTTTTTCCCGCAGTGTCAGCTTCACCACTTTGAAAAAGAGGAAATCAAGTTCATCGATCTCCTGCAGGCTGTCAAAAGTGTAGCGGTAGGTCTTGAAATAATTGGTGACGAGGAAGTAGTCGGTGGACATGTCCACCCGCTTGAGCCGCATCACGGTAAACCGCAGGAAAAGAAAACCGATCAGGAAAAAGACAAGCAAGCCGGCTTTAAAATATCCTGACTGCATCATGGGCACTTCATCGATGCGCATGATCAGTGCAAGGAACGTGAATGCGCCGAAAAAGGAGATCCAGATCACGGGAAAGGCGATCCTTAAAAAAAGCGTCAGATTTGTTGATACCCTGTGTAGATCCATCATCCTCCCATTTCCTGTCGTTTCTCTTCCTCTTCCTGCTGCTTATATACCCGTTTCGCAATAAAAATGCTTGCCTCGTAAAGCATGTACAGGGGAAATGCGATCAGCAACTGGGTGATCATATCCGGCGGGGTCAGGATCGCTGCCAGCACGAGGATGATCACGAAGGCGTGTTTCCGGTACCTGCGCATGAATTCTGGCGTGACCAGGCCGATCTTTGCCAGGAAATACACCACGATCGGCAATTCGAAAATCAAACCCACGGGCAATGTAAACATCGTCATTGAGTTGACCAGCGATGAAAGCGTCACCGTGCTCTGGATTGACGGGTCAAGCTCGTATGTGGATAAGAAAGTAACGGCAAAGGGGGAGATCACAAAATAGCCGAAGAGCACGCCAAGGAGGAAAAGGAACGAACAAATAAACACAATACCTTTGGCTGCCCTGATTTCCTTGTCATACAGGCCTGGCTTCACAAAGGACCAGAGCTCATAAAAAACATAGGGAAACGCGACGACCAGTCCGAGCCAGAATGAAACCTTCAGATGGTTGATAAAATTCTCCTGCAGATCCCGGTTGATGATCTGGAGGCCGTCAGGGTGAAAACACAGTTTGTCCCAGATCGAACAGAAAAACTGGTACGTGGCGAAGGATTCCTTTGTCGGCCCCAGGATAACCATGCCAAATACGAGTTCTTTTGCCAGGAATACGCCGATCGCAATGACGACAATGGCCGCCAATGACCTGATAATGTGCCAGCGCAGCGCTTCGAGATGCTCGAGGAAAGACATCTCGTTCACTTTTTTCACGGCAGGCGGTTGTGCTTTCTTGATTTTCTTGATTCCCAGCATAGCGGTGCCAAAGATACAGTAAATGTGTTTTTTAAAACTTTCTTCTCATCAGTTCACCGAGAATTTCGACCAGCGTCCAAATGAGAACCCTGAATTAAATGTACCTTTGAAAGTTGTATATGAACACATTTCCATGGGCTTAGACTTGATCCTCCAGCTTGCTTTATTTTGCGTTTCGCTGTTCGCACTGGTCAAGGCCTCTGACTGGTTTGTTTCCGCTGCCGAGAATATCGGCCTGGCGCTCGGGGTTTCTCCATTTATCATTGGCGTGACGATCGTGGCATTCGGAACCTCGCTGCCAGAGCTTGCTTCCTCGATCGCTGCGGTGTATATGGAAGTCACTTCAGATAAGGTATTTGCTGCCGGGCTGGGGCCCTCGACGATTGTTGTGGGTAACGTTGTTGGCTCAAATATCACGAATATCCTCCTCGTACTCGGCCTGACAGTCGTGATCGGTAAAGAGATCAGGCTTGATTTCAATGTGATGGAAGTCGATATGCCCCTGCTCCTTGGATCGGCATTCCTGCTCTGGTTTGTCCTTTCGGATGGCTCGCTCAGCATCGTGGAAGCTTTTATTTTGCTTGCTGCTTTGGTGATTTTCCTCCTGAATTCAGTGCTTTCACAGAAGAAAGACCCGGAAAAGAAACGCGACAAGATACGCGGCAAGGACATCCTGATGCTGATCGTTGGAGGCGTATTCGTTTACCTCGGTGCGACATTCACGATTTATTCCATTGAGAACCTGTCTGAGATGATCAATATCCCGCCTGCAATCATTGCCGTAACGGGCGTTGCGCTGGGTACATCGCTGCCTGAGGTGGCCGTCAGCATCACAGCGGCCCGGAAAGGTTCCGCAGGCATCGCAGTGGGAAATGTGCTTGGTTCAAATATCTTCAATACGTATGCCGTTATGGCCATCCCGAGATTGATCGGTGAATTGTATATCCCGAAAACCATGCAGGAATTCCACATCCCTTTTATGATCGCCGTCTCCATTATTTTCGCGATGGTCTGCCTGTCCGGTAAGATCACACGGTGGGAAGGCTCGATGCTTGTCCTGCTCTATGTCTATTTCGTTTACGAATCCTTTGCTTCAGGACTATTTTAATATGGTCCGGTCTCCCTCACCCACCCGGACCTTAACCCCGGGAAGTGTGATTTGTTTTTGTCCAGGGGGATATACCAGGGTTCCAATGGAGAAAGGAATTCAGTACTTTTGCATCCACATCAAAAAACAGAATGGATATGTTCGACATGTTTGGAAACATCCAGGAGCAGCAGGAAAAAATGGCCCAAAAACTGCGGGAGGTCGAAATCACCCACCAGTCCGGTGACGGCTTGGTTACATTGAAGATCAATGGGAACAGGGAGGTGCTGGACATTTCGATTCACACCGAAAATGCGGCAGAACTGGACCTTGCACAATTGGAGGACCAGCTCGTCGTTACCTTCAATGAGGCGTTTGAAAAAGCAGCCATTGAGGCTGAAAAAGTATCAAGGGATGCAATCAACGACATGCTTCCTGGTGGGCTGGAAGGTTTGAGCGGGTTGTTTGGCAAATAATGAACATGGCTATTTTGAAAAACACGGTTTACACGTTTATCCTATATCTGTTATCCATCTCCAGCCTGTCAGGTCAGGTAGAATCCGGCCTGGTGGCATATTACAGTTTTGACGCCTGCGATGCTACTGATGATACAGGGCAGATGGCCGACGGCGTGATTTCGGGAAACCCGGACTGTGATTGCGGGATCGTGAACAATGCCCTGGTCTTTGATGGCCAAAATGATTATATCGAGTTCCTTGGAAATTTCAATGTGATCTTCTCTGATGACTTCACGGTCAGTTTTTATTTTCGGTGGAATGAAATTGCCAATACACCGGTCGATATCCTTTCCAAAAAGGAAGGATGTGTCCTGGACAGTGTGTTCAGCATCCGCCTATTGGCTGGGCAGCGCCAGATCCAGGCCGAATTGTCTGAAAGTACGGTAGAAGGGACATATAATAACCGGGAACTTGCGGACAACAAGTGCTGGCATCACGTCGCCTTTGTACGGAGGCTCAATGAAAGCATCCTGTATTACAATGGGGAGCCCGTATCCAGCGAGTTTGCCGGTCTTCAGTTGGATGTGAACAATGACGGGATCTTCAGCATTGCGAACAGCCCTTGCCTGCTGAACGGGGAAGCCCGGTTTGGTGGTGCCCTGGATGAACTGCGCCTCTACAACAGGGCATTGACAAGCGAAGAGATCCGGACACTCTATTTCCCGTCTGACGAGCTTCCGATCACGGATACGATCATCTTCAAGGGATCCGGGTACCAGGCGAACATTGAACGTACCTGTGCGACATCCGTTAACTGGGTTCCGCCAACAGATGTATCCGCACCGATGCAGATCAACCCGTTGATCAGCCCGGAAGTTTCGACCTCCTACCAGATCAACCTTTCTTACGAGAATTGTGTAGCATTTGACACGATCCGCATCACCGTGGTGGATTCAACCGAATTCAATTGCGAGAGTGTATTTCTCCCGAATGCCTTTACACCAAACGGAGACCAGATCAATGATGATTTCGGGATCAGCAATGTGGTCTTTTTAGGGGATTTCATCAGCTTCGAGATCTTCGACCGCTGGGGCGGAAGGGTCTTCTCCGCAACAGGGCCGTTTGACAGGTGGGACGGCACGCTCAATGGCGAGCCCCTGATGCCCGGGATGTACGTGTACAAGGTTCGCTTTGGTTGTGAGGGAGAGGAAAAAGCAAAGATCGGCAGTATTTCACTTATCCGTTAATAGCTACCTTATGAGCGTAACATCACCCCGGTAGGTGAAAATCTGCCCGTTGATCAATTCCACCTCAATCACGTACACGTAGACACCGGGAAGCATTCTTTCATTCTTGAATTCGCCATCCCAAATTTCGATACCGTCATTCCCGTTCAGCGGGAGGTTCTGGGCAGAATACATCATTTGGCCCCAGCGGTCGAATATGCGGACAGACGGGATGCCTGATATGCCGGCACCAGTGAAGATCGAAAACGTCTCATTCAGCCCGTCATCATTCGGAGTGAAGATATTGGGGATGAAGACATTGACCCTGGAGCTGACCTC
>JARQTN010000018.1 GCA_029976695.1 Lewinellaceae bacterium | reverse complement strand
TTCCGGGTGATCCTTCGACAATTGCCGGGGTTGGTTGAAAAAATATTCACTGATCACGCTCAGGAATTCTGCCTGGTTTTTGGCGCCATAGGGATTGATATTCGACTCACCTCTCTTTATTTCCCCGATCTCTTCCATCATTTCCTTTACCCAGGGAATGACATACTGGTGCTGCATCAGCGTTTCCGGTATGCCGTCCGTTGCCCCGTCGGCGCTATCGAGGAGATGCACAAACTCGTGGATGCCCGTATTCCGCTTGCTGCGCGCATTTTCGAAGCCCTGGTGCAATGCCTGTTTCGAGAGGATCATCATTCTGCGCATGGATCCCGAACCGACCATGCCCAGGATATGTTTTTGTTTTCCATCGGTTTCGTAATCCTCATTGAAAGAACCTTTGTATAGCAGGACCTCATTGAGGTTCCGGTAATTCCAGCCCGGAAAACCAAAGAGCGGGATCACTGCGCTCGATGCAACAAGCAGCCTGTCCGTATCATCCACATCAACTTCCACCCCGGAAATTGTGACCTTGCCCAGGAAGGAAAGGATATTTTGCTCGAAGCGTGCCTTTTCTTCTGCACCAAGGGTTTTGTAAAAGGATACCTTTTCGGACAGGATAACCTTCCAGGGTTCCGGAAAATCCATGGGGATAGCTGGTTTCTTTTTCCGGAAGAGCAGCCACCAGACCAGCCCCAGCAAAAGGATGAAACCGGTGATCAGGAGATGATTCATCGAAGGATGTTGTTTCTGGATTAAACATAAAAGAAAATGGAGACAAAATGACTGAAACTGCCAAGCAAGACAAAAACATGGAAAATGGCATGATTGTAGGGCAGTTTGTTGAGCCGGTAAAAGACGGCGCCGATCGTATATAAGATCCCCCCGGCAAACATCCAGAGGATCCCCGGCAGTGCGAGGTTCTGAAGCAGCGGGTAGATGGCAACGATGGCGATCCACCCCATCCCCACATAGGCAATGGTGGAGATCTTGTCATAGCGGCCTGTGGTAAACAATTTCAGGATCATACCCGTGATGGCGAGGCCCCAGATCACGCCGAAAATCGACCATCCCCACGGGCCCCTCAGCGTGACGAGCGTGTAAGGCGTGTATGTACCAGCGATCAGCAGGAAGATGGCGGCATGGTCGAAAATATTCAGCCGCGCCCGCAAGCTGGGCCGCCTGGCCAAGTGGTAGGAGGTCGATGCGAAATACAGGATCACCAGGCTCGCTCCGTAGATGCTGAAGCTGATGACATGCCATGTCGTCTTGTACAGGCTGGCAAAAACCACAAGCAAAACGAGGGCAACGATACTGAGCACAAACCCGAAGCCATGTGTCAGGACGTTCCAGAATTCTTCTTTGGGGGGATAGGTTCTCGCCTCCTGGTATCTCATGATCAATCATCTCTTTCACGGATTAAACGGGATCCGGAAAGCAAAATTATGATTTCCCCTGATCGCCCTCGCAGTGCGCACTATTTTATGATCGCATCCTCTTTGAGGGACCTGTACGTCATTGGTGTGGAAAGGATGTCCTGTCCCGCTGGCGGGGCATCATAGGTGCCGCCCATAAAAAAGACATTGGCGTTTTGCGGGGCGAGATTATTTGCCTGCTCAACAGTGGAAAAAGGCAAGGTGGTCACTCCCGTTATGTTCCCGCTTTCTTTATAAATGAATCGACTGTTGTTTGTGAAATCCGGAATTGTGATGCCTCCCCTTCCGAAAATGATGTCGTGACCCGCCAGGCCAAAGTCATTGTAAAGAGCTGCCAGGCCATACATTGTCGTTAAGATTCCTTCAGCGGAAAGGTAATCGTGTTCAGACCACAGGATGGATGTCAGGCCCGCCATGTTCGGTCCACCGGCACTTGCCCCGAAGAAGCCGCCAGGGTAGGAGGTCAGCGTCAAACCATCGGGTGCACAAAGGTCCGGCACGGTCCTGCCCCCATTCGTTGGCCCCCAGCTGCTGAAGGGTTCAATCGTTGCATTTGCTGGATTGTAGACCGTCCAGTTGACGGCTCCGAGAGTGATGCAAAAATCTTCCAGGGAATTGGCTGGTGATGCAGTAGCCCCGCCGGTTTGGCCAAACTGGAAATCATTGCCTGTTGGGGCAAAGAGCTCAAACTCGGTTTTTGAAGAATTGAATCGGAAAACGGCAAGTTCCACATTCATGGTGCCGCCAGTATTATTCGTCCAGCTGAGGGATTCAAAGTCGCCGGTGGAGGTGCTTGATGCGAGCAGGTTGTTTGTGGCATTGTCAAACAGGTACAGGTCGAAATCATTGCTTGTGGAAGGATTCCCGGGCCATTGCAAGTGGGCGGTCACGCTGTTGCCATTTGCGATGGTCATCTGGTTTGTTTCATCCAGGTTGTTGAATTCATGCCACTGGTCGCCATCGTCATCCTTGTATGTTCCCTGCCAGTGCCTCCTGTGGAAATTGCCGGCCCCATGGACATACAGGATGCCGGCATCCGTGGCATCTTTCACGGCAGCACAGACTGTACCTGAACCATCGGCCCAGCCCTGGTTAAAATAGGAGGATGAATGGGAAATGATATCGACACCATCCGCAATCGCCTGGTTGATGGCAATCCCGAGTTGGGTTGTATTTGCAATCTTGTGCAGGAAATAGGTGGCTCCCGTAGCATATTCAAAAATAATTTCTGTGCAGCCTGTCCCGTGGGTGTTGCCGGAATCAAAAGGGCTCCCTGAGCCTGTATGGTCAAAGGTGACAGGGGCTGCCGGGGCGGTGCCTGCAGTCTGGGCTGCTGAAAGGCTTCCATATCCGCTGTCAATGATGGCAATTCTGATCCCCTGGCCTGTAGCTCCGTTCACCTGGTGATCGAGAGCATTTGTCACGGTAATCCCCTCATGGTCGCGATGGGACAAGTTGGTCGCCCTGATCAGGTAGCCTTCTGGCAGCGCCCCGGAGAGGTCAAGCAGCCTTCCGGGTTCGATCCAAGCGCTGGCAAGGTTCCTGTACCGGCCCTGAACTTCAAGATAGGGTACAGCAGACAGGTCGAAATCCCCGGTCTTTTCCGGATTCCAGCCATACTGGACTTCAACCAGGATCTTTGCCCCCCCTTTATCCGGCATTCCGGCTTCCTTTGCCTTTTCCAGTGATTCTGCCGGGTTTGAGGTGGCATATTTTCCGATCTGGTACAGGCTGCTTGCCAGATTTGGAAAGGCAGTTTGCTTTTCCCGGATAATGGAGTCCCAGGTTGTTTGACTTATGGAGGGGGAACAGAATGCCCAGATCAGGAGAAGGAAATATGCAGATTTCATGGTGATGTTTGCTGTTTGAAAGAAAATTCTGTTATCGCAAATTGACAAGCATGAGCACATAGCCCGTGCCTTCATCCAGAGAGGTAAGGGCCTTGCCGAGAATGGCACCTTGCGCTTTCCTGGCCTTCCTTGCAGACATGGCATATCCGGGCCTGGTTGCACTAGTAAGCAGGTCGCCAGTCCTGACCGGGTGGTTTGTCGCATCGGCCAACACATATACCCGCCCGGCCAGGGCCACCGGCCAGTCCCCATCGGCGATTGTGGACTGCTGACCCATGAGCATGCCGGGATCAACCCCGTTGGCACCACTGATCACACCGACGACTGTCTTGTCATATGCATGCTGAGCGGGTTTGAGCGCACCTTCCTTTTCCGCATCAATACAAACCACCATTCCCGGGCGGATATCGGACGACGGGGCAGATACCATGAAATTTTCCGCGAGGTCCGACCCGCCCGTGATCTGGAGCTCATCTGTGATCACCCTGCCCTTGCCGGAGCTGAAGTCTGCATCCAGTTCGATCGTTTTGATGCCATCGTCATTGTACATCAGCATCTCTGCACCATTGGTTGTGGACTGGCCTGCCCGGATCGTAACCGTCTGGTCGCCATCATCATCAAACAATTCGATCTCGCCGCCGTCTCCATTCCCGACGGGACGGAGGAAGATCTTGTCCCTGATTTCGAGGCGGTCCTGGACATAGGTGTTTCCATCAAAATATCCGGCGAAGCCTTCATTATCTGTATTTTCTCCATACACACCTGTCCCGGTACCCGATGATTTTCCACGCACTCCGATATTCCCATTCCCATTTGCAAAACCATACACGGCGATGTGGTTTCCGGCCCCATTGTTCTTGATCCTGGAGAGCAAGCCATACACATCTGCTGTGTTTCCTGAAGCCGGACCAATGATATTCCTGATCCCGTACCGTGTGGATTGTGACAGGGAGTCCACATAGAGATCGATACCGAAGACCGTATCAGATGAGGCACTTGTATTGTTGATGATCAGCGCATTTTTGCTCGTTGACTGGATATCCAGTTTCCCGTCGGGCGTATCCGTGCCGATACCCAGCCTGTTGACGATGCTGACCCTTCCATCAAAATAACCTGCATACCCGTCGGCAGTCGCGCTGTTGGCATACAGCGCATAGTTCCCGATTCCTTTTGCTTCTGTATACACACCATAGTGGGTGCCTGCACCAGTGCTGTCTGCAAAGAAGTATCCACCATAGGCGTCCATATCCTCATTTGCAGTTTCGGCCTTTCCTGCAACACCAAACAGGGTTCCGGATCCCGGACTGCCATAACTGGTGGACAGGATGCCAAACCTGTCATTCGTATTCTCTGATTCATTCCTGGCAAGCAGGCCATAGGATACGGCAGGTCCTGTATATTGATTTCCGATCCTGACAGCAGTGGTGCCTTCATCATTTTTGACGTGGAACTTTCCAAGCGGGGTGGTGATGCCAATACCGACATTCCCGTTCAGCCTGAGGATATTGTCCCCGAGCTGGCCCCATCTCGAAGTATCCGTTGTGATACCCTGCCAGACATTTCCGTCAAAAAACATGAATTGGTCAAGGGTCACATCATACACCATTAGACCCTGGTCTACCGGACCGAGAACCATGCTTTCCCGCTGGCCGGTATTCATCCTCGGGATCATGAGACCCTGTGAACTGGACCGGACTTCCAGCAGGGCATTCGGGTTGGGGTTTGTTGTGCCGATCCCGACATTATTTTGAGCGTGGATGCCGGTAACCAAGAAAAGCATCAAAGAGAAGAGTACAATTGCCTGTTTCATAGGTAAACGTTTATTTTTCAACATTCATAGCATCGAGCATGGCCAGGTTAACACCCTGGAGGATAATTCTCCGACTTTCAATTTCAAGGACCAGGTGGGATCTTCAAAGCGAAAATGAAGAAAGTACATGTCCGGATTTGCCTTTCTTCAGGGCTGGATCATGTCCGGGAGCAAGCATTACTGTTATGGATCTGAGGAATTAAAGAATTCCCCGTTTTGCGGATTTTGATTAAATTCACATGATTTGCATCCAAAAATTTAACCCCCATCAAGCTTATTCCTTTATGAAAACATTTATGATCCTTGCGTTTTCCCTTTTTCTTCTGTTGCCGTGCGGCCAGGCGCAGCATTCCGTAGCACGTCAGTGGAATGAGGAATTGCTGAATGCCATCAGGGCTGATGAGAGCAGGCCTACAGTGCATTCCAGGAACCTGTTTCATGTTTCCGCGGCAATGTATGATGCCTGGGCGTGCTATGATCCTGTTGCAGAGCCATTCCTGCTGGGCAAGACCGTCGGGGAATACACCTGCCCGTTTGAAGATATTGAAACTCCGTCGGACCCTTAAATAATCAAAACATACCAGGAAGAAGCGATTTCCTTTGCTTGCTACCGCATCTTGCGCCACCGCTTTGCACAATCTCCCGGTGCCGGCATTGTGCTTCCTTCCTTTGACGCTTTGATGGTCGAACTCGGATATGATACCGCATATACTTCAGTGGATTATGCCTCTGGGGAACCGGCAGCTTTAGGAAATTATATTGCCCTGAGCTATATGGAATTAGGGGTAGTGGATTATTCAAATGAGGACATCGATTATGCATATGATGAAGCTTTTTATTATCCTTTGAACGATCCGCTTGCACTGGAACTTGCCGGCAATCCCGGCCTGATGGACCTGAATCACTGGCAACCGCTCGCAATTGACGGGCACCCCGCGCGGAAATTCCTGTCCCCGCAGTGGGGGCACGTCACGCCTTTCTCCATGAGGGAGGAAGACCTAACCATCAGGACGAAGAACGGGTATGAATATTGGCTTTACCATGACCCGGGTATGCCCCCATTGATCGATACGGTTGATGGTCAGGGGCTTGATGATTTTTATAAATGGAATTTTGCTCTTGTGGCAGTTTGGTCGGGTCATCTCGATCCGGCAGACCCGGTTATGGTTGATATCTCACCTGCCTCTGTTGGAAATATCCCTGCCTTGCCTGAAAATGAGGAGGAATATCGATCTTTTTATGACTTCTTTGAAGGAGGGGTGCCTGATGAGGGGTATGACCTGAATCCTGCGACAGGGTTGCCGTATGAGGCCCATCTTGTACCGAGGGGTGATTTCGCCAGGGTGCTGGCCGAATTTTGGGCGGACGGACCAGATTCTGAAACACCGCCCGGGCACTGGTTTACAATCCTGAATTATGTCAATGACTATCCCGGATTCGAAAAGAGATTTGGAGGTGAGGGGGCGGTACTGGATGACCTGGAATGGGATGTCAAGGCCTACCTCGTGATGGGTGGTGCCATGCATGACGTGGCTGTTGCCGTGTGGGGCGTGAAAAGCTATTATGACTATATCAGGCCGATTTCGGCAATCCGCGGGATGGCATCCTTCGGTCAGAGTTCTGACAGTACGAAGATGTCCTACCACCCGGCCGGCATTCCGCTGGTAGAAGGCCATATCGAAATCGTGGAGGTAGGTGATGCTCTTGCCGGTGAAAGCGATGAACACGTCGGGAAGATCAAGATCTACGCATGGAGGGGTCCGGATCATATTGGTGATCCGGAAACATCCCATGCCGGTGTGGGATGGATCCTTGCAGAGAACTGGTGGCCGTACCAGCTGCCTTCATTCATTACCCCGCCTTTTGCAGGCTATGTATCGGGGCACTCTACTTTTTCACGGGCAGCAGCCGAGGTGATGACGCTGTTAACAGGAGATGAGTACTTTCCCGGAGGCATGGGGGTTTTCGATGCCCCGAAAGATGCGTACCTGCTGTTTGAGAACGGACCAAGTACACATGTCGAATTGCAATGGGCCAAATATCGTGATGCTTCCGACCAGGCGAGCCTTTCCCGGCTTTGGGGGGGCATCCACCCGCCGATCGATGATGTGCCGGGACGAAAAATGGGGATGATGATCGGGCCTCAAGCTTTCCACCATGCAACCACCTATTTCCAGGGTGCCGTTACAGGTGTGGATAAACCTGTTTCCCGGCTGGATGAATTGACCGTGATGCAGAACTACCCAAACCCGGTATCAGAATACACGGTTTTCAAATTTTCGGTCCGCGAGCGCAGCCGGTACGCCATCCAGGTCTATGACATGAACGGGAAGCTTGTGCACATGATTGATGTCGGTGACCGGCATCCTGGCGTCTATGAAATATCCTGGGGTAGAGCTGGTGATTTGTCACCGGGCATGTATACCTACCACCTGGTTTCACCTGATCGTATGAGCAGGCCGAACAAGCTGATCAAATTGGCGCGGTAAGCTGTTGTAATCAATTGATGAAGGCAGTATGTCCGAATCCGGATCAGGTATGATTGCAGGCAAGTCACCGGATTCGGTTTAAATAAATATGCCCTTCCTCAATGTACCTTTTGCGGGACAATAACCCGACAAAAAGACAAGTTATTTATTGACATTCCAGTAACAATCATTCTATCTGCCTGAAGCCATACCCAACTTATTTTTCAAATAACAGCTTTGACTTGAAGTTCAGGTAATTGGCGTGCTGAAATAAAAAGCGATTGGATGGCCAACACAGTGTTTCGACTGGTTTCAGGCATATTTGCCTTTTTCTTCGGTATTCTGCTCCTTGGAATGCTTATCCCCCAAAACCTATCCATGCCCGTAGATGGAGCAGGCGGGATGAATTACAATTCCCAGTCCTTTTGGGCATACCCCTGGGGAAAATCGGTGACCCATAAGGGAGTGGATATCTTTGCAAGGGAAGGCACCAAAGTTTGCTCGGCCACACATGGCATCGTCCTTTCATGTGGTCCGCTGGGGCGGGGTGGGAACGTCGTGTTTATCCTCGGTCCGAAATGGAGGATCCATTATTATGCGCATTTGAAAGGGATCTCGGTGAGGCCATTTTCGTTGGTGGCAAAGGGAGATCAAATCGGTACTGTCGGAACTACTGGCAATGCTGCCGGCAAGCCTGCCCACCTGCACTATTCCATTGTGACAGCCATACCGTATCCCTGGCGCATTGACAACTCAGTGCAGGGTTGGAAGAAAATGTGCTATCTCAATCCAATTGATTACCTGGAGGGTGCCCAACAGAACTGACCGGCAATCAAGGGATATGGAACATTACTGTCCGGGGAAAGTATAACTGAACTTTTCAAATTTCAATTGAAGGAATCAAATTGGAAGGCAATCCTGCCGGCGCTTGCCCCGTCCGACGCCAAAGGCTTTGGCCGACGGTGTCCGCTGAAGCTTCGGCGGCACACGGATGGCGACAGACGGGGGCAAAAAGGTGAAGATTGCAGCCAATGCAAGAAAAAATCTACCATCATGGGGGTTGTTTTTGAAGAGTCTAAACAATAGCATTGATAATCAATGAATTATAGACAATATACAGCCCTGAATAATTTTAACCGGGCAACAATGAATATGAAACACGAATGAAATAGGCAAGTCCGGAATTCAAAGTATGCCATCTTTATATCCAGGGTAAGGAACCCTTTGACGTGAATCCGTCCTGCAATACAGGCTGTGTGATGGGGTGCTGATCATGATCATGGCCGCAATCTCCTCCATCCGGCAGTTTTAGGCTATCTTGGCTGTAACACAATGATTCAAATCTGATGAAATCCATTTTGCCGTTGCTTTTCGCTACGATCGCGTGCATCGCCTGCAGCAAAGACGCCAATAGCCCGGACATCGCGCCACCGGATGATCCGAAAGACCCGATCGAAATGCCGCTTTTCTATGGCCAGGAAAACCCTGCAGCTGATTGTGTCACACCCCCATTTCCACCTGTTTCCGAACTTCCGGTGATCGAGTCCTTACCTGACCCGTTCTTATGGAATTATGCCATCGGTCGTGTCCGGGATTATGAAGGCTGGCTTTGCAGAAGAAACGAGATTGGCGAATTGTTGCAGCATTATGAACTTGGCCGGAAACCGGAGCCACCGTCAGATATACAGGCGGACTTCAATGGGAGCCAGTTGAGCGTCACGGTCACGGTAGACGGGAATTCACTGACCCTGACCTCAACGATTTCCCTGCCTCAAGGCGAGGGGCCCCATCCTGCTGTGATCGGGGTCGGTTTATTCGGTCAGACCGGTTCACTGCCTTCTGACCTGTTCACCAGCCGGCAGGTTGCAACCGTTCAGTTTAACGACGGCCAGATCGCTCCGCAATGGACCCAGCGGGGGCAGGGCGCTTTTTATCAGCTCTACCCGGACACCAGGGTGGGCGCCTTTGCTGCATGGGCATGGGGTGTGAGCCGGATCATTGACGGGTTGTACATGACTGCTGATGAAACCAATATCGATTTGTCGAGGCTTGCCATCACCGGATGCTCCTATGCGGGCAAGATTGCCTTGTTTTCTTCTGCCCTGGATGCCCGGATCGCCCTGACGATCGCACAGGAACCGGGTGGAGGCGGGGATGCAGCCTGGCGGGTGACCGAGACGCTGGACGGAGAGCGCGAGACGCTGCGCAATGCCCAGGGGGCAGCGTGGTACCATGAGGACTTCAGGCAATTCAATAACAGCGTTACGAAGCTCCCATTTG
>JARQTN010000017.1:6921-9948 GCA_029976695.1 Lewinellaceae bacterium | reverse complement strand
AGGATGAATTCCCCGCAATCCCACAAACTGCCGGTGCGTTCTGCAGACATGATATACACAATCATGGCAATTGCAAACACAACCCAGCCTGTGATTGTCGTTATTCTTTTATATGACATCATCGAGATCTATTAGATGAAATTGAATCGTAACGCGTTGAAAACCCTGCAAAAGTAACAAAATTGGCATGATGCAGCGGTTTTCCTATTAACTCCAAACGACGGGAAAAATTGCCCCGTCTCCTATTTTGGTTTCCCTGCTTTCCATGTGAAAAATGGTACCTTTACCCTAAATTCTAAGAGATGTTATTTAAACTGTTGGTGCTGATTTTGGCGGCGGGATTTGTATACAGGATGTTCAATGCCTCCCAGAGGAGAATTCCCACTGATCAGGGGGCTTCCATCGAGCCGGACGAATATATTGATTACGAAGAGGTGACCGATGATGAAGAAAATCAGTGAATTTATCATTTCCCAGACCAACCAGTTTATCGCAATGAACAAGCCTTGCGGGATGAGCGTGCAGGAAGACCAGTCCGGTGATGCCTCACTCCACCGGATTGCAATGGCTTATTGCAAACATGACCTGTACCTCGTCCATCGCCTGGACAGGCCCGTGAGCGGCATCGTCGTCTTTGCAAAAAACAAAAAGGCGGCTGCGCACCTTTCCGCACAATGGAAATCCGGGGAAGTGGAGAAGCGTTACCTGGCCGTCGTTTCCCAGGAGAATACTGCAGATGCGGGTCGGCTGGTGCATTTCATCGGGGAGAAGAAAGGCAGCAACCGGGTTGCTGTGGCCAGTCAGGCATTCAAGGACGCGAAGATCGCAGAACTCTCATTTGAAAAAGTGGCTGAGAGCGATCATTACAACCTGCTCGATGTTCAGCTCAAGACGGGCCGTCGCCACCAGATCAGGGCACAGTTAGCTGCTGGGGGTATGCCCGTCAAGGGAGATGTAAAGTATGGATTTAAAAGGGGAAACAGGGACAGGTCCATCCACTTGCATGCATGGCAACTGACATTCAGACACCCGGTATCCGGAGAACTCATCACGTTGCAGGCAGACCCACCGGATGATGTGGTCTGGAATGCCTTCAGCGATTACTGGAAAGCATAAGTAAATCACATGGAAAAAAAGGAAGCGCAAAGGACAGAGATCGGAAAACTCGGTGAATTCGGCCTGATTGACAAGATCACGCAGGATTTTCAGCTTGTGGACCCAACCACGGTCAAAGCTGTTGGCGATGATGCGGCGGTGATTGATCACGGCGGTAAGTTGACGGTGATCTCCACAGACTTTCTCCTGGAAGGGATTCATTTCGACCTGATGTACCAGCCGCTAAAGCACCTGGGGTATAAAGCGGTGGTGGTCAACCTTTCCGATATCTACGCGATGAATGCCATACCCAGCCAGATCACTTTTTCCATGGGCTTATCCAACCGGTTTTCCGTTGAATCGGTTGAAGAGTTGTATGCTGGGGTGCGTGCAGCATGCCAGAACTATGATGTCGACCTGATCGGCGGCGATACGACAAGCTCACGCCAGGGCCTGGTGATCAGTGTGACCGCACTGGGCCATGTTTCAAAAGACGATATTGTGTACCGAAGTGGCGCAAAGGCAGGGGATATCGTATGTGTGACAGGAGACCTTGGGGCGGCATACCTCGGGCTGCAGATCCTGGAACGTGAGAAGCAGCTTTTCATGGCACACCCGGATATCCAGCCGGACCTGGAAGGGCAGCAATACCTGATCGGCCGGGAGCTGAAGCCGGAAGCAAGGCGGGACAGCATTGAGTATTTCAGGAAAGCAGGCGTGAAACCAACTGCCATGATCGATATCTCGGACGGGCTGGCAAGCGAGATCCTGCACATCTGCAAATCTTCAGGGGTCGGAGCATTCATCGAGGAGAGCAAAGTGCCCATCCATCCGGATGCCGAGCAGATGGCCCTCAAATTCAAGCTCGATCCGATCACGTGTGCACTAAGCGGGGGAGAAGATTATGAATTGCTGTTTACGGTCGACCCTGGTGACCTGGAAAAGGTCCGGTACATGCCCAGTGTCTATATCATCGGTGAAATCGTGGACCGGAAGGACGGGGTGACACTCCATTCCAGCGGCGGAAACATCCATCCCATGAAGGCCCAGGGCTGGAAGCACTTTACCTGGGAACACCTCTACGACAACCAGCCACCGACAGAGAGCCTGTAGCGAAAGCCAGAATGCCCGCTATCCGGATATACGAAACCGGATATACCCGATTTTTCGCCCTTCCTCGAGGTGCATCAGTTCATAATAGGTTTTGATCTCCAGCAATGGGTTTTCAAGCGGGCCCGCATAGATGTCCCGCTCTGCATATTCAATGATGCACCGTGGATCGGCATGGATCACTTCGAGCGTATACCTGTACAGGCTTTCCGCATCGGTTTTGAGGTGGACCACACCGTTTGCCTTCAGGATCCGCCGGTAGCGCGAAAGGAAATTCTGGGATGTCAGCCGCCTGTTCGCCTTCCCTTTCTTTTCAAACGGGTCGGGGAAGGTGATCCAGATTTCAGACACCTCGCCCGGGGCAAAGAAAGAGTCGATCGTTTCGATCCGGGTACGGAGAAATGCCGCATTGCGGAGGTTTTCATGCAGGGCGATCCTGGCCCCTTTCCAGATCCGTGCACCTTTGATGTCGACTCCGATGAAGTGATTTTCTGGCAGGCGCCGGGCCATGTCTACGGTATATTCGCCCCGCCCGCATGCGAGTTCAAGGATAATGGGCGCTTCATTTTTAAAATGAACGGCATTCCATTTACCCTTCAGGTCGATCTCGTTCCCCGATGCATCCAGCAGTGCCGGCTTTTTCATATTGAAGTTCTCGTACGAGTTGGGAAACGAAGCGAACTCCTCAAACTTCTGCAATTTATTTTTCTGTCCCATATTTTTCCTTGCAATGGAGCACAAAATTACGGAAGGAGAGGCAGATATCGCATTTGAGCTTGCCCGGGCGATCAGGGGAAATGGAGAAAAAACTTTAGCTTTGGC
>JARQTN010000017.1:0-6821 GCA_029976695.1 Lewinellaceae bacterium | reverse complement strand
AGTGATGTGGACCGGAATGAGTATGATATTTCCCTGGCCAATCTGGATAACGGAAATTACATTTCCCGTGAGGATGTAAACAGGAATATCACATTCCAGGTGTCTTTAGGGTTTTCCTTTTAGGGATTCTGATCCGTTATTATCATTTTATTCCTGGTTCCTGGACCAGCTTAATTACCTGTATCTAAGCATTTTCCTGTCTTTCATGATGCTTATTGAAGGTTTCCTTTGGCGGAAATTCCCTGTATATTTATGGATTACGTTTTTTGGGATGAAAAGCGTATTACGCGCGTAATTAAGTTTGTTTCAACTACAAACTCTGAACAGCAAAACAATCGTGAAAAACCCAAGCCGATTCAAATTGTTAACGCTCCTGCTCACTTTAATAATTTTCTTCAGTTGTAGTAAAACAATTGAGGAAAAACTGGAATTTGAAAGTGGAAAAGCCGAACTCCAGGTAAACGTCAAAGATCAAAACTTCACGATGTGTAAGCTTTCAATTTCAGGTGAATCGAAATGTAACCTAAAAATCATTGTTCCTGGAACGTCACCTATTTGCATCAGTAAAGGAAGTGTGCACTATTGGAGAAACTATGAATGGTACTCAGAGGACAAACTTCTTACTTTTCTACAAACGGACGACTGCACGGACAATACATCAATCAACTTGAAATTGGAATTCTCAAGGAAATATTTTGGATCAGGCGCCTCGTCGAAGAACAACATTGAATGTAAATAATAATCTGACACAAGCACCATTGTGCGCGTTATACTACAAAAGGATTGAAAGTCAGATCCATGCTCTTCCTATACTCGATGAATGAAAATGCGCTAACTTTTGATTGAGAGGGGCAGTCTGCCGGATCCATCCAAACGTTATCAGGCTTTTAGAGTGAACTAAGTATCCCTAATCATGGTTGTACTAAAGTGAAACTTTTATTAACTTGTATCTATGCCGAAACCTGGAAAGTTTAGATATATCGTTACATATAAGGATCACTTTGAAAAGTTCTTTGTCAAACAAAACCAGAAGGTTAAGGACAAAATCATCTGGACATTGGAGCTAATAGAAGATATCGAACATGTTCCAAAGACTTATCTAAACATCATAGAGGACAAACTTTATGAAATCAGGGTAAAACAAGGATCTGATGTGTTTAGAATATTTTGTTTTTTCGATAAAAAGAAACTGGTGATCCTGATGAATGGGTTTCAAAAGAAAACTCAGAAAACACCCAGAAAGGAGATTGACAAAGCGAAGTCAATAATGAAAGAATATTTTGAAGCCAAATCTGAATAGCATGAATTTAGAACAGTTAAAAGAAAAACATTACGGAAAGAAAGGTACTCCGAAAAGGGATAAACTTGAAGACGGATATAAAAACTTCAAAATTGGTTATTTGCTTAAGGAAGCGAGAAAGAGTACTGGATTGACTCAACAAGAACTCGCTGATAAAGTGGGAACCACTAAGTCTTACATTTCTAAGATTGAGAACAACGTCAAAGAAGCCAGGTTATCGACTTTGGAAAAAATCGTCGAGCTTGGATTGGGTGGAAAATTAGAACTTCAAATAAAACTGGATTGAAGAATCAGATAATAAATGATATGATTTCTCACCCCGCCGTCACCTCGGCAGACGTATCGTAAACGTTGTCCCTTCCCCGGGTTTTGATTGCTTGACGAAGATCTTCCCCTTGTGGTAGTTCTCGATGATGCGTTTCGCCAGCGAAAGTCCCAGCCCCCAGCCGCGCTTTTTCGTCGAAAAACCGGGCTGGAATACCTTCTTCAACTGGTTTGCCGGGATCCCTTTCCCGGTATCTTTCAGGTCAATGGAAATGCTGTTTGGATCACGGTGCAGGGATGCTGAAATTGTGCCCTCTGGCCCCATGGCATCAAGGGCATTCCGGATCAGGTTTTCCATGACCCAGGTGAAAAGATGGGGATTGATGGAAGCTTGCATCTCTTCCTGTCCTTGTTTTGGGAAGTCATATTTGATATTCCTTGGTGAACGGCGCTGCATGTATTGACGGATCTCATCGAGCTGATCCACCAGGTTCGTTTTTTCAAGGACCGGCTCCGACCCAATCTTGGAAAACCGGTCTGCGATCAGGTTCAGGCGGTCGACGTCCTTGTCCAGTTCTTCCACGATCTCCAGTTTTTCGGGGTCATCCGAACTCATCATCTTCAGGTGCTCGATCCAACCGAGGATAGCCGAGATCGGTGTACCCAACTGGTGGGCAGTTTCTTTGGCCATGCCCGCCCAGACACGGTTTTGTTCCCCCTTCCGGGCTGCACTGAATCCGTAATAACCGAAGGCAATAAAGGCACCCAATAACAGGAGCTGGACGAGTGGAAACCAGGTGAGCAGGTTGAGTGTCCGGCTGTTCTTGTAGTAGAGCAGGTAATCTGTGTATTCATCCTTGAGCTGTAGGGGTTCCTGTCCGCGCCGCTTCATGCGCGCAAGCTCTTTTTCGATAAATGCCTGGTCGTCTTCATGTTCGGGACCGAAATTGCGCCAGAAGCGGATCGTGCCGTCACTTTCCGTGGCGATGATCGGGATGTCATTATTGTTGGCAATGATGTCCAGCTGGAAAGAAATGTCCTGGTTGAGGGTTTCTTTCGGGTCGAACATGGTTGTGTCCGTATTCAGATTGATCAGGTAGCTGTAGGCATCAAACAAAAGCAGGGCCTTGTTGCGCTCCCCGTTGGCCAGCTGGCTTGCCAGGTAGTTGGAGTAGAAAAGGGATACCAGCAGGACCACGATCCCGGCGATACCCAGGTAGATCTTCCACCTTGATTTCTTTTCATAAATGTCCATCTGTCAGCTCCTTTCCCTGTTCAGGTATGCCTGTACCCTCATTCTTGCATTTTCCCGGATGTTCATCCAAAATAAATTGTAATCTGCAATATGGTAATTTGGACGCAAGATCAGGAAACTCCATGGAAATCTTGGCCTGTTTACCCAAAGTACCCTGTCCTGGACCTCGGCATCAACGAGCCCGGGCTTGTAGATCTTGTGAAAATCACGCAGCAGGGTCCCCTTGTTCATTTCCCTTGGGGCGTAGCCTGTCGTTTTCCAGGTCAGCGGGTTTGTGACGAGTACATTCGATACGGTATCCCGTTTCGCTATTGGAAGACTTCCTCTTTTCCATGTGCGCCAGCTGCAGAAGCAGTTTGTCTGGATCTCCGACCTGCAGGGCCGGATTTCCTTGAAGGCATCTTCCGTGACAGGCATGCCGATGAGATAAGCAGCGATCATCTTTTTCTGAAGGGCTTTCCCGTCGATGAGTCTCATGATCAGCCTTTCAGCATGTTGTGTCCCCTGGCTGTGTGAAGCGATGATGAAAGGGCGGCCCTCGTTCTCATTTTCCAGGAAATACAGAAATGCCCTCTCCACATCACTGTACGCGATCCCGAACGCCTGTTTTGCGCTCTCTTTCCGGTTCTTTGTAAAATATGATTCGATATGCGCCTGTCGGTAAAAGGGTGCATAGATCCGCCCTGCCCCGTTCAATGCTGTGGCCTGGTAGCGGATGGGGTATTTTTCTGTCTTTGTGCGCAGTTTGTCCTCCTCGATCGGTCCGTTCCAAAGGGTATTTCCCGGCCTCCTCGTATAGGTCGTGGGGTGCAGGAAAAAGACATCTACACCCGAGGTGTCCTGCACATTGTCAAGTTCAGGAATTGGAAGCAGGTCAGCGGAGTCCGTTTTCATCGGATGGGCAGCCCAGTTTTGCAGGTCACCATAGTCTGGTGCCGGAGGCAGTTTTTCTGTTGAAAACAACCCTTTGGGTTTGGTTGCACAACCGGCCAGCATGGGGATGAAAAAAAGCAGGAAAAAGGGGCTTTTAAAATGGGAATACATCGATCGTTTCGAAATGTCTGTAAATAACGATAAAGCACATGGAAAGTTATGCCAACAACCTAAAAGCTTTATCTTTGCAGCGATTTTTTGAAACCCAATCATTTATTCGCTAGTATACCTACTTTTTTGATATGAATAAAGGAACGATAAAACAAATCATTGGCCCTGTCATTGATGTCAGCTTTGAAGGAGAAGGGAGCAAATTGCCTGATATTCTCAACGCACTTGAAATTACCCGTGAAAACGGTGAAAAACTTGTCTTAGAGGTGCAGCAACACCTTGGTGAGGACAGTGTGCGGGCAATCGCAATGGACTCCACAGATGGCCTGATGCGCGGTATGGATGTTGTGGATACCGGTGACAACATCAGGATGCCGACTGGTGAAAAGATCAAAGGGCGCCTGTTCAATGTGATCGGTGAACCAATCGACGGGATCGGTCCGGTGCCGAAAGGCGAAAATGCATACCCGATCCACAGGAAGCCTCCGGTATACGAAGAACTGTCGACGGAAACAGAGGTGCTGTTTACGGGGATCAAGGTGATCGATCTGATCGAGCCATATTCCAAAGGTGGGAAAATCGGCCTCTTCGGTGGTGCCGGTGTCGGGAAAACCGTATTGATCCAGGAGCTGATCAACAACATCGCAAAAGGGTACGAGGGTATTTCCGTATTTGCAGGTGTTGGTGAACGGACGCGTGAAGGAAACGACCTGATGCGCGAGATGCTCGAAGCCGGGATCATCAATTACGGGGAGAAATTCAAGCACTCCATGGAGGAAGGCGGATGGGACCTATCCGTTGTCGATGATGAGGCACTGAAAGGTTCAAAGGCGACTTTTGTGTTCGGCCAAATGAACGAGCCTCCGGGGGCGCGTGCACGAGTTGCATTATCAGGACTCACCATCGCAGAATTTTATCGTGACGGTGACCTGAGCGATCCGACCGGCGGCCGTGACATCCTGTTTTTCATTGACAATATCTTCCGTTTTACGCAGGCAGGTTCTGAAGTGTCCGCCCTCCTTGGACGGATGCCTTCTGCCGTGGGATACCAGCCGACACTTGCTACCGAGATGGGTGTGATGCAGGAGCGGATTACATCCACAAAGCGCGGTTCCATCACTTCCGTACAGGCAGTATATGTGCCTGCGGATGACCTGACGGACCCGGCGCCAGCAACGACATTTGCGCACCTTGATGCCACCACGGTACTTTCCAGGAAGATCGCTTCCCTGGGGATTTACCCGGCAGTGGATCCGCTCGATTCTACTTCACGGATCCTGGATCCCGCGATCATCGGAGTGGAGCATTACAATACGGCAGAAGCGGTGAAAAATATCCTGCAGCGGTACAACGAGCTGCTGGATATTATTGCCATCCTGGGTATGGAGGAGCTATCAGAAGATGACAAGCTCGTGGTGCACAGGGCCCGCCGGATCCAGCGTTTCCTTTCCCAGCCTTTCCATGTGGCGGAGCAATTTACGGGAAGGCCCGGGGCATTCGTTCCGATCGAGGAGACGATCAGGGGATTCAACATGATCCTGAACGGCGAAATGGATGAATATCCTGAAGCGGCCTTCAACCTGAAAGGTGGCATCGATGAAGTGATCGAAGACGGCAAAAGAATGTTGGCAGAAGCCGAGGCTTCCTAAACAAATCATAATTGATGGACATGCATTTGATTGTACTGACTCCTGACCGCAAAATTTTTGAAGGGAAGATCAAGTTGCTCAAAGTGCCGGGTACAACCGGGTACTTTGAAGTGATGAAAGGCCACGCGCCGATTGTCTCTTCCCTGGGCGAAGGAAATGTGAAAATCAAGGTGAAAGAAGGTTCTGAAAAGACTTTCGAGATAGAGGATGGATTCATCGAAGTATTGAATGACCAGATCTCGCTGCTCGTCACAGGAGTCAAGGAATAACAGATTATACCCGATACAAAGCGCCGGCAGATTCGAAATGAGTTGCCGGCGTTTTCATTTCAGGTATGCAGGAAATATTTATAGGATCTTTTGCAATATCAAGGAACTCATTCGAGTTATTAAAGCGAGACCAAACGAAAGCCTGCGATAGATGAAATACCTCATTTTCGGCTGCATGCTCATTCTTCTTGGAATTGCAGCAATGAAACATGAATCTCCTGAAAAAAGCCAGTTAAAGGCTGTTTCCAACACCCGGATCTCAAAAAACGTTTCAGACGATTCACCTGTTGTCCCTCCGTCCTACAATATATACGAGGAGGGCACCTTCGCAAAGTTTACAAGTTATCCAATGGTGGAACCTGACTCTCAGCTGCAGGAGATCAGGCCGATCGATGAGGGTGGCTAATATCAGAGTTTCTCATCCACACTGCGGATGGATTCAAAATCCAGTTCCCCGAACATTTTTTTTATGACTTTCCGGGCTTCTATCCGCACGTCATCATTGATGTAAGAAGCGATGGTGACCAATCCAAAGCTCAGGATCCCGAAGTCATCCGTGTAGCCCAAAAGCGGAGTAAGATCCGGAATTGAATCAATGGGGGCAAGGAAATAGGCGAGCGATCCGATGATGATATTCCTGGCCCAGCGCGGCGTTTCTTTCCGCCTGTACGCAAATACCATGAGCAGCACAGCATAGGCAACCTTTTGGCCGACCATCTTTGCAAATTTCGCAAGATGTTCCCAAATTTCCCTGAAGTCCGTATTGCGCAGCTTTTCTTTTATCCTGAATCGCATCTGCTTTCCTTATTGAGGAATGATTATTTTCAAAAGTAACGATATTCAGGCCAATTGAGTTTCATGCCACACGATGAATAGACAAAAATAGAAGCTGATCCGGAACATCTGCGCTCAATATTTATTGCATTGGAATCAAATGATCTGCGATCTGCGATCTGCGATCTGCGATCTGTTCGAACGTGCGATACAGATATCAGATATCAGATGTCAGAATTGGGAAACTGCATTGAAATCAAATGATC
>JARQTN010000016.1 GCA_029976695.1 Lewinellaceae bacterium | reverse complement strand
CACGCTTATTTTTTGGCCAATTTCAATAAATCGACAGAGATCTGGAAACTGACGAAGGGGGCCTTCGATCCGACGGTAGGACCGCTGGTGAATTTCTGGGGATTTGGCACTGAAGGAAAAAAAGAAGTTGGGCAGGTTGATTCAGTGCAGGTTGAATCCATCAGGAGTCTCGTCGGCATGGATAAAATCAAAGTGGTTGAAACCATGGCGGCGTACCGGTTTGAAAAAAAATATCCAGGCATCAAGCTTGACTTCAGTGCATTGGCAAAAGGCTTTGGCATCGATGAGGTCTGCCGCCTGCTCGAAAAACGGGGGATCCAAAATTACATGGTCGAAATCGGGGGAGAGGTCAGCTGCAAAGGCACGAATCCTGCCGGAAAAACCTGGAAGCTTGGCATCAGCAGGCCGGACACAGAAGCCATGCCAAACAGCTTCTACGCCACGATCCAGCTAGAAAACGCGTCGATGGCCTCCAGCGGGAACTATCGAAATTATTACGTGAAGGACGGGATCAGGCGGTTCCATTCGATCAATCCGCGTACAGGCTTTCCGGAAGAAAATACGATGCGCAGTGCGACAATCATTTCAAGTGACTGCATGACTGCGGATGCCCTGGCAACCGCATGCATGGTCATGGGAACAGATAAAGCAAAATCGCTTGTATACACGATCGACGGGATCAGGGCGTTTTTAATTTATGAGAATCCAAATGGGGAACTCGAACACTTCGCCACTTCGGGCGTATCGTTCCAGCTGACCCAATAAACCGTTAACACACTTTTACATGAATCTGAATCTGACCAAAGACCTGATTTTCTTTGACATTGAATCCACGGGGCTGCATGTGCTGAAAGACCGGATCATCCAGCTCGCCATGATCAAGTATCCTGCGGACGGCAGCGAACCTGAAGAACTGGACATGCTGATCAACCCGGGCATCCCGATATCGGAAGAAGCGATGTCTGTACATGGCATCCTGCCATCGGATGTCGCAAACAAACCGACGTTCCAGCAGGTCGCAGACAAGATTGAGGCATTTATCGGGGATGCCGACCTGTGCGGGTACAATTCAAACCGGTTTGACATCCCCATGCTCATGGAAGAATTTGCCCGCGTGGGAAAACGCCTTGACATGACCAACCGGCGTACCATCGATGTCCAGCGGATCTTTTATAAAATGGAACCGCGCACACTGGCTGCAGCATACCGGTATTATTGCAACAAGTCTATTGACAATGCCCACGATGCCCTGGCAGATGTGCGGGCAACTGTGGAGGTGCTTGACGGGCAACTCCGCATGTATGCAGGCCAGGACCTGGTGCCCGAAGAGGGTGAGGTTGTAAAAACCCCGGTTGTGCCGGACGTCGGCGCCCTGCACGAATTCACGAACGACCTGAAGATCATCGATGCTACCCAGCGCCTGAAATACAACCACGAAGGCGTTGTCGTCTTTAATTTCGGCAAATACAAGGGTAAACCAGTAGCCGAAACCCTGTACCAGGACAAACAATATTACCACTGGATGCTTGAGAAGGAATTCTCGATCCAGGTCAAGGAAATCATCAAGGATCTTTACAGGACTTTTGAGAAAGAAAACGGCAATGCTTCGGAACAATAGCCTGCTTATCGGCATATTGGTCATTGCACTATTTTCTGCCTGTAATATCAAGGAAGAAGGCTGCCTTGATATCCGGGCCACGAATTTTGCATTTGATGCAGATAAACCGTGCGCAGATTGTTGCACTTATCCCAGGCTTTATCTCAGGGTTTCGCATACATGGAATGATACAACCCCATTCCGGCAGAACCAGGTGTATATCACAGAACAATCAGACACATTCAGGATCATCCGGCTGGATTTCCTGCTCTCGGAGTTTGAATTGACAGACGGCAGCGGATTGGTCAGAAGAATCGGGGAAACCCAGGAAATATTCTGTGAGGAGGGTGGCAGCACCGAGCGGACGGATATTCCTGATGATATCATTGTGATCAACCTCACAAACCTGACATACGAGATCGGTACCTTTGCAAGTGATACACTTTTCCAGGAGGGGAGTTGTATCATTGGATTGAGTGCAGATTATGATTGTGCCATCCCTGACAGTATTGACAACAACGGGCCATTGGCAGCTGGCAGCATTTTTTATGATGAAGTGCTGTCCAGAAGGGTGTTGGGCAGGATGATTATTCAGAAAGACACATCATCGATCGAACAGGATACACTTTTCCTGCCCAATGCAGGATTTGAAATGGAATACCCTTTGAACCGGGATTTCAGAACAGGCCGTCCTGACACCCTTTTCTGCACGATCGCGTACCAGGAATGGTTTGAACAGATTGAGCTGAGGAACCAGTCCAACGAGACGATCAGCCAGCAAATGACAAATAATATCCCCGGCGGGATTATCATCAGATAATGTAAATTATTTTTGAACGAAATACGTTTATTTTTAAAAACCGATAAAATGGGCAAATTCACCACATTCATCCTGACAACAATCATTTTCGCACTTGCATTTTCTTCCTGCAACAAAGAGGAAAAAGGAACCTTATCCCTTACTTTCAAAGCTGAATTCGACGGGCAACCCCTGGTGATGTTTGATGACCAGGACTACATGGGAAACCAGTCGGTACAGTTCTCTGCGATCAACTTTTTCCTGAGCGACGTGGCGCTGGAAAAGGATGGGGTTGAGACGCTCCTCGACGAGATCCAGCTTGTGGATATCAGTGCAACCACGCCTGGCGCTGCAGAAAACGGCACGGTGGTGACCTTCAGGGATATTGATGCAGATTCATACGACCGGTTGGTATTTGGTATTGGGGTCCCGGACAGGCTGAACAGATTGACGCCTGGCGACTTCAATGCAGACCATCCACTGAGCAACGGAGCATTCTTCTGGCAAAACTGGAACAGTTACATTTTCAGCAAAACAGAAGGCTTGATGGATACCGTAGGAAACGGGACATTTGACCTCGGCTGGCTGGTGCATACAGGCAGCGCCATTGATTCATTTGGTAATCTTAATTTCGATGCCTACCGCAGGTTTGCCACCCCGATGAGGGTGGATATCCGTGATGACCAGACCACAAACCTGACCTTCCGGATTGATTATAAAACAATGATGCAGGAAAATGGCATCCCTTTTGATCTGAAAGTTAAGCCACGCAACCACAACCCGAATGATACGGCCAGGTTGAAGGTATATTTGAACAATTACCCGGCCGCGATGTCTATAGAGATCTAAAGAGCATAAACTGTTTTGAGTCGATTTGTCACCATAATCTCGCTTCTCGTTTCAATCCTGGTCCTTTCATGCCAAAAGGATGAGAACCCGGTTCCGGTTGAATCGGACCTGACCTCCATCCCGTACAATCCGATTTCATATACGCCTCAAATTCCGTCCACTTTCCCCGGCATGGTGCAACCAGAGGATAACAAAATGACCGTGGACGGGATTGAGCTGGGGCGAAAACTGTTCTATGATCCGATCCTGTCTGTTGACAGTACGCTATCGTGCTCCAGCTGCCATAACCAGTCCGCCAATTTCACGGATAACCTTGACTTCAGTTTCGGGGTGAACCAGGCAAGGACCTTGCGCAGTTCCATGAGCCTGGTGGATATCGGCTATCACCAGGATGGCTTGTTCTGGGATGGCCGGTCTGCAACGATTGAAGAACTGTCGCTGCTTCCGATTATCGATCCGCTTGAAATGCAGAATACATGGGAAAAAGTGGAATCAGACCTGAGGAGCCACCCCAAGTATCCCGCAGATTTTCGCAAAGCTTTCGGTATCACGCAGCGTGCTGATATCAACCGTGACCTCGCCACGAAAGCAATTGCACAGTTCCTGCGTTCCATGGTCAGCAGCGGAAATGCGAAATTTGACCGCTTCTTCCGGGGCGAGATCGGCATGACCGAACAGGAAATTGACGGCTATCTGATGTTTTTCGACCTGAGGCCGGGTGAATTGCCTGACGCCGAATGCGGCCACTGCCATGCAGCTCCGCTGTTTACAACGAATGAATTTTTCAATAACGGGATTACGGAGTCCCCGGACTTCAATGGATTTCCCGACAAGGGGAGGGGCGCAATCACTGGCGACCCGACCGATAACGGCAAATTCAAGGTCCCCTCATTGCGGAATATCGTCCTTTCTCCTCCATACATGCATGACGGGCGCTTCCAGACACTCGAGGAGGTCATTGATCATTATAACTCCGGGGGCAAATTTTCACCCAACAAACACCCGCTGATCGCCCCATTGGGCATGAATGAATACCAGAAAGAAGCGATCCTTGCTTTTCTGCACACCCTTACCGATACCACTTTCCTTCAAAATCCTGCTTATTCCGATCCCAAATAGCAGGATATTTTTCATAAAATGTGATTATAAAAAATCATTTATTGCACAAAAAATGCATTAAATGTAAAATTTAATCATGTTAAATATCTGTATTACAATAGTTTAATAATTATATTTATTTAATATATAAATTATTAATATATAACATACACAGATTTTTGTACTTGTTTCAGGCAGTGGAATGTAAGATCATTGTATTGTGATAGAAAGAAAAGAAGGGAATGGAAGTGAGTCACCAGAAGTGGTGCAGATCAATAACTCGGATATGTTCATGGGATTATAAATTATGTAAATAGAGAGTCACAAAAGAGTGACTCTTTATTTACAGCTTTGATTCCAGACTAAAATAAAATCGTTCCAATCTTCCCGGATTGGCCAAGATATGTTCATGGGATTATAATTTGTTAGCAGACCAATGCGAAAGCGTGTTGGTCTGTTTTCATTTTTAGCCCCGGGTCTTTGGCACCTCACCTGACACCCGGACATCCCTGATACCCAGAAATCGTTCAATTTCCTGCTCCAGGTATAGCTGTGTTTCAAGGCTCATTTGACTGAGCAGTTTGATCTTTTGCGTGTTATGCAAGATGACATAGAGTGCGTATGCATAATTTGGCCTTCCGTTTGTCGTACTGCTTTTATACTTTGAGACATACAGCTGCCTGATATCACTCCGTGAGATCCGCTTTGGTTTAGACCAGGGAGCTCTCAATGGCCCTGTAGAAAGTACGATGCCCGATCTATTGACAATGACCTTTGTCGTGTTTAGAAAGATCCTTGCCAGGTAGTAGATCAGGCCAAGCCCCACCGCGAGATGTAAACTTGTAAATAGCAAAATCTGGAATTCACCGGTAAAGATGGCCACAAGAATGAATGGCAACAGGATCAGGTTCCAAACCGCCGTGAAAAACATCAGGAAGCGGATCCCTGACCGACTTGCTGCACGACGCCAGTTGACATCAATTTCGAGTTCTTCGCTCAGCCTGAGCACCTCAAGCCCATCAGGTATCAGGGCCCCGGGTTCAGGAAAATCCAGTTGTTTGATTTTCCCCATCAGATCCCCGGTGATCTTGAAAAGCTGGTTGCAATTATGGCATTTTGCGATCGCCTTGTCGATATTGATGTCAATCGCACTGACAAAATGGTTGCAATTTGGGCAAGAGAGGAGATGATGCTCCTCGATGACCATCTCTTTATTTTCTATCTTGCTGCCTGAGGCGGCAGGCTCGTTTGAATGCTTCTCCATGATCGAATGAAAATATGGAAAAGTTCCGCAAACAAAAAAGCCCTCCGGAAAAGGAAGGCTTTTTTACATTTTTGAATTGGGAAGAATCCTACATCATCCCCGGCATGCCACCGCCTGGCATTGGAGGTGCCGGATTTTCTTCCGGTTTGTCGTTGATCACGCACTCGGTCGTGAGGACCATACCCGCAATGGAAGCGGCGTTTTCGAGGGCGATCCGTGTCACCTTTGTCGGATCGATCACACCGGCTTTCTTCAGGTCTTCATAGACATCCGTCCTGGCATTGTATCCATAGGCACCTTTGCCTTTGATCACTTCCATGAGGACGACAGAACCTTCGACACCTGCATTTTCAGCGATGATGCGGATCGGGGCCTCAAGTGCTTTTTTCACGATCCCGATGCCGATTGTTTCATCCTCATTTGCACCTTTCAGATCTTCCAGCGCCTTGATTGCACGTACGAGGGCCACACCGCCACCGGTCACGATACCCTCCTCAACGGCTGCACGTGTTGCGTGCAATGCATCATCCACCCGGTCTTTCTTTTCCTTCATTTCGACTTCAGTAGGTGCGCCAACATACAGGACTGCGACACCACCTGCGAGTTTTGCAAGCCTTTCCTGCAGTTTCTCACGATCATAATCAGAGGTGGTCGTTTCAATCTGCTGCTTGATCTGGTTGATCCGTGCATCGATCATGTCGGTTTCACCTTTCCCGTTCACGATCGTCGTATTGTCCTTGTCAATGACAATTTTTTCTGCTGTGCCAAGGTGTTCGAGTTCCGTATTCTCCAGCTTGTAGCCTTTCTCCTCGGAGATCACGGTACCACCCGTCAGGATCGCGATATCCTCGAGCATTGCCTTTCTGCGGTCACCAAAACCTGGTGCCTTGACAGCAACGATCTTCAATTGTGCACGAAGCCTGTTGACGACAAGCACACCCAGCGCCTGGCTTTCGATATCTTCCGCAATGATCAGCAGCGACCTGCCTGCACCGACAGCCTTCTCGAGGATCGGCACAATGTCCTGCATGTTGCTGATCTTCTTGTCGTGGATGAGGATGTACGGATTTTCATATTCCACTGTCATGTCTTCCGTGTTGGTCACGAAATAGGGAGACAGGTATCCGCGGTCAAACTGCATCCCGATCACCTCGTCCACATAAGTGTCGGTTCCCTTGGCTTCCTCAACGGTGATCACGCCATCCTTGGATACGCGACGCATGGCGTCAGCGATGAGTTTTCCTATCTCGGTATCGTTATTTGCCGAGATTGAACCAACCTGTTCAATTTTACCGAAATCATCACCGATCACTTCAGTTTGTTTAGCCAGGTCCGCGATTACGGCTTTTGTCGCCTTGTCAATACCGCGTTTGAGGTCCATCGGGTTTGCGCCGGCAGTCACGTTTTTCATCCCTGCGGTCACAATGGCCTGGGCAAGCACGGTTGCCGTAGTCGTCCCGTCACCAGCAATGTCTGCAGTCTTTGAAGCCACTTCCTTCACCATCTGGGCACCCATGTTTTCAACCGGGTCTTCCAATTCAACATCTTTGGCAACCGTCACACCATCTTTAGTGATGGCTGGCGCGCCAAAACTTTTCTGAAGCACGACATTTCTTCCTTTTGGGCCGAGCGTCACCTTGACGGCATTTGACAGGGCATCGATCCCGTTTTTCAGTTTCTCTCGAGCATCTGAATTGAAGCTAATTTCTTTAGCCATATCTTTTCGTTTTTATTAAGTTTTACAATAATTGAAATAAGGGGAGCGTCTGATCAGATTCAGACACATCAGAGGATAATCAGGATATCATCCTCACGCATGATCAGGTAATCCTGGCCTTCGTAATTCAGTTCCTGGCCCGCATATTTGCCGTACAAGACAGTATCGCCTACCTGGACGGTCATCAGGTTCCCGTCTTTGCCTGGCCCTACAGCCACGACCTCACCTCTTTGAGGCTTTTCTTTTGCCGTATCCGGTATAATGATTCCGCCTTTTGTTTTCTCTTCGGCGGGAGCTGGTTTGACCACAACTCGATCGTTGATTGGTTTCATACTCAGTTCTTTTTTGTTTTTAATGATGAATAACAATTTCAAATTCACCCAAGGCTAATCACAAGATGTGCCAACCCGGAAATACCTGACATTTTTGCAGAATTGGGCGTGATTCGCATTTCAAAAGACGGTAATGTCATGTAAAAATGTCTGAAATATCAGGGCCTGGCAGATTACGGGACAAAAAGAAAGGATTTACCTCTTCAGTAAATCCTTCCCAATATGATCATACAGACAAAAATGTCCGGATCTTGTTGCTTTCAGGTTACCCGATCATCAGGGTTGTGATCATGCAGAAAATAAAAAGGGCAGCTGCAAGGCCCCAGGTGAGTTTTTCCACAAAATCGGTTGATTTTGCAGCACCAAACATCTGGTTGGCGCTTTGCCCGCCGAAAGTACTATCCACACCTCCTCCCTTTGGATTCTGGATCAGCACCACTGCCATCAAAAGGACACAAATCAGGGCGATCAAGATTGTCATTGCCGTAACCATATTCTCTACCTATTTTTCAGATTTTCAATTTTGACTGCAAAGAAACTCTTTTTTTCCGGATAAATCAAACCCAATTTCTCGTACATCTCGATGGCAGCATGTATATGTCCCTGACTCGCAAGGACTTCGGCTAACGTCTCCGAGATCACATCCGGGGAAAGCTGAATCCCCTGTTCCTTTCTCCGGTTTCCTTTTTTCGATTTCACCGGGGTTGTCCCTGTGTCAAGATCGACAAGTGGGGCTCCCTTTTTGTCCTCCTTTTGGGCACGACCTTTTTTATCAGGTGGCTTTTTCTTTGCTGCCTTTTCTTTCTTGCCTTTTCGCTTTGGATTTGCCAATCCAAGAGCCCTGGGTTTTTCCCTTTTGACAAGCCATTGGACAAATGCTGATCCCGGGTCTTCCTCCTCTGCCGTGTCTGCGTCTGTTGGGACTCCCTCTGCCTCCTGAACATCCTGCGAAGCAGGCAATATCTCACCGTCCATACCAGGCTCCACGCCTTCGTCAGGCAATCCATCCTTCAGTTCCCGGCTTTTTTCCGGTTGCAATGTTTCTTCACTATCCTCTGACTTTGCTTCTTCACGCCTTCCGGTTTCTTCAAGTGACTCAAGGATATGCGCGTAATCATCAGGAAAAAGCCCATTGGTATTTGCAAAATGAAAGAGCGGATCAGTAGCGTGCAGGTAGATCCGATGGTGATTTTCGCTATCGGCACCCGGCTCAACAGAATCCTTTTTTGCCCCGGTGCCTTCCCGGTTCAATTGCGCTCTATTGCTTTCTTCAATATGGTCATTCAGTTCACTCACAGAAAAAGGTTGGTCTATCGAAATTACCAATTCGTAAACGCTTTGTTGAAAATATCCTCAAGTAATTGGTCAAATATCGCTTCGATGAGTTCATCCTGCACATCCAGCAGGTTCTGGTTGCTGGGAAAATCCTGAAAAAAGGAAAAGGTACTGTTCCAGTTATTCTCCTCATTGGTATTGTCGGTATACTCGACACTGATCCTGATTTCCAGCCTGTTGAAGGCGGTCCGTTCGCCTGGCTCTGGGGATACCGCACGCACGTCAAAGCCCGAGATCGTACCATCAAAGACGAGATCCGGATCACGCTCTGCAAATTTCAACTGACTCTCACGGAGGACCTTCAGTTTCAGAGCCTCCTGAAAAGTCTGGTTGATGGTCGGCGGGGCAAGGGGGGCATTCACCTTGAAGTTGGTCACATAAAAAGTCTCCAGGTCATCAGATATGCTGTACCCTTTGAAGGTGTAACATCCCTGAAGGAGCCAGGCCGCCATAAAAACCACAAACACAATACTTTTCTTCATATGGACCATTTGTTAAAGCCTTTCAGGGGGTCAACGAAATTTCAGGAAGAAATATCATACTGCTTGATCTTCCTGTAGAGGGTGCGCTCGGAAATGCCTAATTCCAAAGCCGCATCCTTGCGCCGGTTATTGTGTTTTTTCAGCGCCTTCTTGATCAGGTCTTTTTCCATTTCCTCAATGGACAGGTTTTCCTCAACCTCCTCGTGCTTTTCATAAGGCTTCAGTTCATCCGTCCGGATAATGATCGGCTTGTCGGGAAAATCCTCTGCATGGTGGGTCTCTACTGGCCCCTGATCAAATGGCACACTTTCATACAAACTTGCCGGGACGGGCGTGCTTGCTACATTGAGCTCCTTTACTTTCTGGATATCCGGAACACTCAGGTTATTCGATTTGATCAACTCGAAAACAAGCTGCTTCAGGTCATTCAGGTCTGATTTCATATCAAAGAGGAGCTTGTAGAGGATTTCCCTTTCCTGGAAACCTGAC
>JARQTN010000015.1 GCA_029976695.1 Lewinellaceae bacterium | reverse complement strand
TCGCCTCCAGGGCATAATACACCGCATCGACATTTGTTGCCTTGCTGTCATTGATGAACAGCACCCCGTTCCATTCGCCCACGACCTCCAGGCGGTGGGGATCATTCTGGAAGGTAGCCAGTGATTCCCTGATCTGTGCGTAAGATGCGCCTGCTTCTTTTGCCGCCAGTGCTGCTGCCAGGAGATTCACCTGGTTGTGCCGCCCGATCAACCTTGCATCGGCAACAGATAAATCCCTGTTTTCAGTCAATCTGACTCTTCTGCGCCCGTCCAGATGGGCATGTCCCATTGGAAGCAACCGTGCATGGATCTGGTCCAGCCTGATCCGGGAAGAAATCCCGGGATCCATGGCATTGAAGATCAGCCAATCCCCGGCTCCCAAATTTCTGAAGATCCGGAACTTGGATTCGGCATACCGCTCAAAATCACCTCCGTAGCGGTCCAGGTGGTCAGGTGTGATATTCAGGAGGACTGCAATATCTGGCTTGAAAAACCGGATTCCGTCCAGCTGAAAGCTGCTCACCTCGATCACATACCAGTCATGCCGCTGCTCAAAAAGCTGCCGTGCAAAGCTCTTGCCCACGTTCCCCACTTCGGCCACATCAAAACCGGCATGATTCAGCATGTGATATGCCAGGTGCGTCGTCGTGGTTTTCCCGTTGCTGCCCGTAATCGCGAGGATCTTGCCGTGCTGGTGCCGGTAAGCAAATTCGATTTCCGAAATCACTTCCCGGCCTGCATCCAGCAGATCCGCAATCAAAGGATCAGAATCCGGAACACCCGGGCTCTTCACGATGAGATCTGCAATTTTCAGTCTTTCAAAAGTGTGTCCCCCTTCTTCAAAGGGGATCTCGTATTTTTCGAGTTCTTCCTTTCTCCCAGCCGTCAGTTTGCCGGCATCCGAGAGGAAGACTTCATGTCCTGTTTGTTTCGCAAGTAGTGCCGCCCCGACCCCGCTCTCTCCTCCACCAATAATCCCGATCATCTGCATCCCTTCCATCCATTACCTGATTTTTAGTGTGATGATGGTCAGTACTGCCAGCATGATCGCGGAGATCCAGAACCTGGTCACGATCTTCGATTCATGCATTCCTTTTTTCTGGTAGTGGTGGTGTAGCGGTGACATCAAAAACACCCGCCTGCCTTCACCATATTTCCTTTTCGTGTACTTGAAATAATACACCTGGATCACGACGCTCAGGTTTTCGACCAGGAAGATGCCGCACAGGATCGGGATCAATAGCTCCTTCCGGAGCAGGATCGCCATGGATGCGATGATGCCGCCGATCGTCAGGCTCCCGGTATCCCCCATGAAAACTTCCGCCGGATGTGCATTGTACCAGAGGAACCCGATACATGCCCCCAGGAAACAAGCCGAAAAAACGACCAGCTCCTCCGAGTAGGGGATGTAAAAGATATTCAGGTAATCGGCGAAGATCACGTTACCGCTGACGTAGGCCAATATGCCCAGGGTTGCTGCGATAATCGCAGACACGCCTGTTGCCAGCCCGTCCAGCCCGTCAGTGAGGTTGGCACCGTTGGAAACTGCGGTGATGATAAAAATCGTGATCAGCACAAAAACGATATACCCCAGCAGCGGCAAATTGTCTCCGAGGAAATTGACCAGGTCCGCATAATCCAGCTGGTTTCCCTTGAAGAAAGGCACATTGGTCAGGGTCGTTTTCACATGGACCATTTCAATGAGCTTGTCCGGGTCATCCAGATCACGCGTCGTCAAACGCTCGACCACTTCGAAGCCATCCTGCGCTGCCTGTTCGGGTGTCATCCGAACAAGCACATCGTTGCTTGCCAGCATGGCAATTCCGATGATACAACCAAGCACAACCTGCCCGATGATCTTGAAGATCCCTTTCAGGCCCTGTTTGTTTTTCCTGAACACCTTGATATAATCATCAATAAACCCGATGATGCCCATCCAGATCGTCGTCAGGATCATCAGGACGATGTAGATGTTATCCAGGCGTGCAAGCAACAGGCATGGGATGAGGATCGCCATGATGATGATCACGCCACCCATTGTCGGGGTGCCTTTTTTCTCCATCTGGCCCTCTAGTCCAAGATCCCTGATGGACTCTCCTACTTGCATTTTTGTCAAAGAACGAATGATCCCTTTTCCGAAGAGCATGGAGATGATCAGTGAAATGATGATCGCCGCGCCTGCGCGAAAAGAGATATACTGAAACAGCCCGGCTCCGGGCAAATCATAGGCTCGCTGCAACCAGTCAAATAACTCGTAAAGCATATCCTTTCTTCAAAGTGAGCATAAAAGCCAGTTGCGAGCGGACATGGTTGCCAATCTTTATTGGCCGTATCATGCCCGCTGCAACTGCTAAAACCAACCTGAGAATGATAATAGAACCTATCTTGTATGTCTTTCGCTTTCGCATTGTTTTCTTATTCAGGACAGGGCTTCTTCCAGCTCTGTCATATCGTCAAACAGGTGTTTCACACCCTTGATTTCCTGGTATTTTTCGTGGCCCTTTCCGGCCACCAAAATCATATCCCCCTCATTTGAGAGTTGTACAGCAGTCCGGATAGCCTGTTTCCGGTTTGAGATCATCAGCACTTTTTCCTTCCCTTTTTCATCTACACCGGCATACATTTCCGCAAGGATCTCTTCCGGGTCCTCGGACCTCGGGTTGTCGGAAGTGAAAATCGGGATGTCTGCCAGCCTGGCCATGATCCTGCCCATCTGTGGCCGTTTCTCGCGATCCCTGTCCCCTCCGCAACCAGCCAGGGCAATCAGCCTCTGGCCTCTCTTTTTGACCTGGTTGAGGGTCGAAAGCACCTTTTCAAGGGCATCCGGCGTATGTGCATAATCCACGATCCCGACAACCCTTTTTTTCTTTCCCCGGAACAGCTCAAAACGCCCCTCGGCGGGTTCCAGGTTGCTGATCTGCAGCAACACTTCCTGATTGGAACAACCCAACAGGATGGCACCGCCATAGACTGCACAGAGATTATACGCATTGAACCTTCCGACCAATCTCGAATGAATGGGAGTCCCATTCAATTCGAGATATAATCCTTCAATGGTGTTTTCGATGATGCGTGCCTTGAATTCCGAAACCTGATTCAGCGAATAGTTTGAGACCTTAGCCGAAGTGTTTTGCACCATCACCGATCCATTGGGGTCGTCTGCATTCGTTAAAGCGAATGCCTGGTCAGAAAGCGTGTCGAAGAACATTTTCTTTGCCTCTATATACGCCTTGAACGTACCGTGGTAATCCAGGTGATCATGAGAAAGGTTTGTAAAAATGCCGCCCGTGAAATTGATGCCGCTGATCCGCCGCTGGTGGATCGCATGGCTGCTTACTTCCATGAACACATGTGAGCAACCCGCTTCAACCATCTGGTGCAACAGGCTATGAAGCCTGATTGCATCCGGGGTCGTATGCGTACTCTCAAAGGTTTCTTTCCCGATATGGTACTCGATCGTCGAAATGAGTCCGCATGTAAATCCCAGCCTGGTAAACAACCTGAAAAGCAGGGTGGCAACGGTTGTCTTCCCGTTCGTTCCCGTCACGCCCACCACCTCCAGGCTTTCTGAAGGCTTTGCGTAAAAGGCATGGGCAATTTTCCCGATCGCCTCTGCACTGTTTGTGACCCGGATGTATGTCACATCCGGATTCAAATGGTCCGGCAATTTTTCACAAAGGATGCATGTTGCACCTTTCTCAACTGCTGTTTCAATGAACTTGTGCCCGTCTACCCGGGTCCCGGCCAACGCGGCGAATAACGCCCCGTCTTTTATCTTCCTTGAGTCGATCCGGAGATCTTTCACCTCCGTATCCTGACTCCCTTTGATTTCAATTGTGTTGACATCCGCGAGTAATGCCCTGATCTTCATCATCTCAATTTCAAATCGATCCGGACACCTTCACGAATCGGTGTACCCGGACGGATGGATTGTGTGACAACTTTTCCATACCCCTCGCAATGGACCGTGACGCCCTGGTTTTCCAGGAGGAAGACAGCATCCCGCAGGTGCATCCCCCGTACATCCGGCATTTCCCCACCGCTGAATTCTTTCTTTTGCAACATTAGCTCCCCTTCTTGCCCGGACTCAGCCCATTCGCCGTCCCGGGTCGTGGAAAATCCCACACCGATATATTCAAGGACATCTTCAATATCCGTGCGGTACCCTTCCCGCACATCGGCAAATACAAGCTCCCCGTCAGGCCGTGCTTCATCTGTTTCATTTACCGGGGGAGTATATTCCGGCTTCAGCGCAAAACACTTGTCGGCAATTTCACGGAAAACAGGCAACGCCACAGCACTGCCATAGTATCCGTTCTGCTTGGGGTCGTAAATGAGCACGATGCAGCTGTATACGGGATCTTCTGCCGGAAAATATCCGGCAAATGAAGCCTGGTACATTTTGCGCGGGGCATCCTTCATGTAGTAGTCGACCCTCGCCGTGCCCGTCTTGCCTGCAAATTTATACTGGTCAGTCTTCTGGTATTGGCCGGTGCCACGCTCAACGGCACCGAGCAGCAAATCCTGCATCGTCCTGATCGTCTGTGCGCTGGCGATCCGACCATCCACAATAGTTGGCCCGAATTGCCTGACCGGTTTGCCATCCCTGATCACTTCACTCACCAGGTAAGGCTTCATCATCTTGCCGTCATTGGCGATCGCGTTGAAGAGCCTGAGTGTTTGAAGCGGCGTGAGTTTCACTTCATACCCTGTAGACATCCAGGGCAAGGTCGTGCCACTCCAGTGATCCTTCTGACTATAGGCTTCTTTGATGACCGGGGTTCCTTCCCCTGTGATCTCGATGCCCGTCTTCTCATGCACATGGAAACTTTTCAGGCGCTCAATAAACCGGTCAGCGTTTTTCGTTTTGCCATACAGTTCATTTACCGTTTTCGCTATCCCGACATTTGAAGATGTCTCGAAAGCATAGCGCAATGTGGTATCCTCCACGCCATGCATCCTCGAATCATACATATCCGAGCGGTAAAACCTTGTCTTTCCCTTTTCCAGGTCAACCCTGGTGTCCGGGGTTGCCAGCCCGTCTTCAAGCATGGCCATCATGGAAGCCACCTTGAATGTCGAGCCGGGCTCATTGGCGGCCCCGATGGCATAGTTGTAATCTTCCGCCCAGCCATTTTCCGTGGCCCCGATATTGGAAATCGCCCTGATCGCGCCCGTCTTGACATCCATCAGGATTGCTGTACCATACAGGGCATTATGCCTGAGCAAACCTTGCATGAGCGATTCGTGGACCACGTCCTGCAACTCAATATCAATTGTTGTCCTGATATCATCACCCCTCAGCGGCTCCAGTTCCGACAGATCCTGCACCGGTATCCATGTGCCTCCACTTACCCGTTGCATCAGGCGCTTGCCGGCCTCCCCTTGCAGGTACTGATCAAACGAACCTTCAAGGCCGACAGGCTGGACATCCTCGCGGACATAGCCGATCGTGCGGTTAGCCAGCATCTGGTAAGGTTTCGCCCTCCGGCTCTGGCGCTCCACGATCAGGCCGCCCTTGTAGGGCCCATGCCTGAGCAGCGGAAACTGTTTCACCTTGCCCAACATTTCATAGTTCACATCTTTTGCGAGCAAGAGGTAACGGTCACCTTTGGCACGCCTTTTGATCAAATGATTCCTGAAATATTGTGGCGAGAAATTTGGATTCACATATTTCGAAAGGTACCAGGCCAGGCTGTCCACATGTTCAGCGAACAGCTGGTCGGTCAGGCCATCGGCCTTTAAATCCATCCGTATTTCAAAGAACGGCAGTGATGTCGCAAGCAAAGCGCCATCTGCAGCCAATACATCGCCCCTGTCGGCCACCACGGGCATGAATTTGAGATACAAGCTATCTCCTTTTGCACGCCAGCGGTCTCCTTCGATCACGCTGATCTTGACTGCTTTTCCAAAGAGCATGAGCGCTGTGAGGACTACAAACACCATGACGATGTAGAGCCTGCCCAACAGCTCCCTCTTTTTTGTCGTTTCCTTCAATTCCCTTAGTCGAGTTTTCTATGCTTTGATCGAATGCGCTTCGGTTTTTGCTCGTACAGCCGGAGCTCCCTATCCGCGACGCTTTTCGCCACCTGCGAAGGCATGCTTTGATACATGACATCCGATTTGATCGACATGTATTTCCACCTGCTTTCTTTCAGCTCCTTTTTCAACCCCTGGATCTCGCGAATATTCCGTTCGGCATAATGCACGTTCCAGATGTAGATAATGCCAAGAAAAGCGAGGAAATACACGAAGGGCAGGTTTTTGTAAACCAGCTTCGTACCAAACCTTTTCCTGATCTCACTGAAGCTCATTCAATCCTTTTTCTTTTCTGCAATTCTCAATTTTGCGCTCCGCGCCCGCACATTCCGCTTCACCTCCTCTTCAGACGGCACGATCGGCTTTTTCGTGATCAGCCGCATTGGCCTGTAGATATTACCGTACTCATCCTTGATCTGCCTACCCTCAAAATTCCCTGACTTGAAAAAATGCTTGACAAGCCGGTCCTCCATGGAATGATAACTCAACACGACCATCCTGCCTCCCGGCGCCAGCAAGTCAAATGCATCCCGGATAAAATCCCTGAGCGCACCCATCTCGTCGTTCACCGCAATCCGAAATGCCTGGAAAACCTGCGACAAGTATTTCATCCGGCTCCCGACGATGCAGTGATCCAGGACGGAAACCAGGTCCGCCGTCGTCCGGATCTCTCCTGACTGCCGGGCACTGGCGATTTCCCTGGCCAGCTTGCGCGCATTCGGCACATCGCTGTAATCGTAGAGGATCTGCCGGATCTCGCCTTCAGACAACTCATTGATGAAATCGCCTGCCGTCTTTCCCTGCTGCTGGTTCATGCGCATATCGAGCAATTCATTAAAACGGTAGGAAAACCCCCGTTCCGGCACATCAAACTGATGGGAGGAAACCCCCAGGTCCGCAAGCACACCATCCAGCCTGTCCACACCGTAATAGCGCATCCATCTTTTCAAGTACCTGAAATTAGATGCGATAAATGTGAAGTGCTCCCATGCACCTGCATTTCTCTTTGCATCCGCATCCTGGTCAAAAGCATACAGGTGACCTTTGTCACCCAACTGTTGTAAAATCGATTTTGAGTGGCCTCCACCGCCAAACGTTGCATCCACATAGATCCCATCCTCCTTCAAATCCAGCCCTTCGATGGATTGCGAAACCAAAACTGACTCATGATACATCATGCTGACTCTTCTTCAGCACTTTGCCTTTTTGAGAACACTTCCTGGGCAAGCGCAGACATCTCTCCGTCATCCATCTCCGCATCGCGCATCTTCTGGTACATCTCTTTCGCCCAGACCTCCACCCTGTCTTTCATCGAGACCAGGACAACCTCTTTGGTGATATCAGCCCATTCGCGAAGTGGCCTGGGCAAACTCACCCGGTCAGCTGCATCGGTTGAAACCGGAGTTGCCCCGCCAAAGAAGTACCGCAAAAACCTGCGTTCCTTCTCATTGAAATAAACCAACTGATCGAATCCTGCGACAACCTTTTCCCAGACATCATCCGGATACATCGTCAGGCATTTTTCAAAACCGCGATTAATCGTGAGATTGACTGCACCCCTGGGACTCAGCTGGCGCATGAGCTGGAGCGGCAACTTCAAACGACCCTTGTCGTCCAGTTTGCATTCATATTCTCCGGCCAGGTGGTGCATGATCAGAAATTCACAAGTTGGTTACGGATCAAATGTAACAAGTATTCCCACATAATCCCCTATAATCCCACAAAATTTTCAAATGCACCCATTTACATCACTTTTGATATAAATATTTGTTCACAAAATAGTGATACCAGGTACACATATAAAGTATTTTGAATATTATAAAAATTTGCTATATGAATATATTAATAAGATCTGTAATATTCAAAATGCATTAAATCAATTATTTAATTAATCAAATTGAACACAAATATTAAGGTCAAAATAATATTAAAAATAATTGTAATATGTAAAATAAAATAATACCTCGATAAATCTTGAAGCGAAAAGTGTGGGAAAAAATGGGAATTAAGGGCAAGCATATGTTCAGACAGGGGGGAAAGCAGACCCATGATCTCTTCACAGGACACTGCTGGACATGAAATGACAGCAAAAAAAAAATCAAATGCCGATTTGGAAGAAAGGGCTGATCGCAGGAAAATCGGACGCTCCGGGATTAGTCTTCGATGCTTTTGGTTGAGATGGTCGAACGGTCGGTGTACCCGGATTTCTTCAGGCTGCGCCGGTGAAAGATACTGTCGAACTTCAGTTTGAGTACACCAAATACAGCCTCCTTGATAATCCCACTGCTCATTTTCGACTCACCGACTGTCCGGTCGGTAAAGGTGATGGGAATCTCCTTGATCTGAAAGCCCAGCTGTTTCACCTTGAATTTCATTTCGATCTGGAAAGCATATCCGACAAATTCAATCCGGTCTAAATGGAGGGCTTCGAGGACCCTTCTGCGGTAGCATACAAAGCCAGCAGTAGGATCCTTCACATTCATGCCCGTCATCAGGCGCACATACAGGGAAGCACCGTAAGAAAGCACTTTACGGTTTAGCGGCCAGTTTTCAACGGCTCCCCCGCTGACATACCGGCTGCCAATGGCTACATCTGCCCCATCTTCTGCACATGCCCGGTAAAGTGGCACCAACGCCCCCGGGGGATGGGAAAAATCTGCGTCCATCTCGAAAATGTACTGGTAGTTCCGTTCCAGCCCCCATTTAAATCCAAGGATATAAGCGGTCCCCAGGCCAAGCTTGCCCTCTCTTTCTTCGAGAAAGAGCCTGCCGGGATACACCTGCCGGAGCCTTCTCACCTCGTCAGCAGTACCGTCTGGAGATGCATCGTCCACGATTAGGATATCAAATTCGAGCGGCAATGCCATGACCGCCTCAATGATGCGCTGAACATTGTGGCGTTCTTTATAGGTTGGAATAATGACAAGACGCTCTGACAAATCTGTATGCATTTAATGATCGGCGCCACCAGGAAGACCCGGGTGGACTCTCCTGCTCTGTATACCGGCTGGTAAAGATACAATCATATGCGAATTCCACGATGGTAAAAACGGTCACCTAGAAGTCTGCCGGGCGGGCTTCGTGGATGATGTGCAGGATCTTCTCGACCACATCTTCTGCATTCGGCTTGGAAAAATAGTCCCCGTCAGACCCATATGGCGGACGATGGTCATCAGCCGTGATGCAAACCGGCGCAGAATCCAGGTAGTAATACCCGCCCTGCGTTTCCATGACATGCTGAAAGATAAAGCTCGACGCCCCTCCTGGAATATCCTCGTCAAGAATCACAAGCCTGTTGGTTTTCTTCAGCGACTCGACAATGACATGTTCGAGGTCGAAAGGCATCAGCGTCTGGACGTCAATCACCTCCACAGAGATGCCATGTGTTTCGAGGACTTCAACTGCTTCTTCAGCCACACGGACGCAGGATCCATACGTCACTAATGTGAGATCCGAGCCCTTGCGGAGGATCTCGGGAGCACCTAGCGGAACAGTGTAAGCACCGATATTTTCAGGTAACTGTTCCTTTAACCGGTATCCGTTCAGGCATTCAACGACTATCGCCGGATCATCTGATTGCAGCAACGTGTTGTACATGCCGGCAGCCTGGACCATGTTTCTCGGCACACAGATGTACATCCCGCGCAGGGAACTGAGCAGCAGGCCCATGGGTGAACCGGCATGCCAGATGCCTTCCAGCCTGTGGCCACGCGTACGAATGATAGCCGGGGCCATTTGCATCCCGTTGCTCCTGTACCGAAGGGTTGCTAAATCGTCAGTCAGGGCCGGCAAACCGTAAACAAGGTAGTCGAGGTACTGGATCTCGGCAATGGGCCGCCATCCCCTCATCGCAAGCCCGATTGCCTGCCCGATAATCGTCCACTCGCGAATACCCGTATCGAAGACCCTGTGTTCGCCGTATTTCTTCTGCAACCCTGCAAACCCCTGGTTGACATCCCCGATTTTCCCGACATCCTCTCCGAAAGCGACAAGCTTCGGATATTGTTGCAATGCATGATCAAAAAATGCATTCAGGACCTGGTATCCGTTCACAACGGCGGGTGCTTCCGCGAATGTGGGCCGGACAACCGGGATGCGCAGGGCAGACTGTTCTGAAGTAGAATAAAGGTGTGTATTATAGCGGCGCTCCCCAATTTCCTGGATCTCGCGGATAAAACTGTCCAATGATCCCGGAATGTCGTGATCCAGCCGGAGGAGTTCGACACGCAACTGCCTGGCATTCGCCATAATCTCGTTCAAAAGCGGCTGGACCGTTTTACTCAAGGTTACCTGCAGGGCGGAAATGCCCTTGCTCGCCTTGACCTCTTTTTCAAGCCCCTGGTAAACGGCAATCAGCTGATCATACCGCTCCTGGATCGGGTCATAGTACATCTGCCATGCCCTCGATTTGGCTTCGCGCACATACTGCTTTGCTTTCTTCCGCATTTTCTCGACGGCTTCTTCAGATGCAATCTGGTTGTCCACCATCCAGCGGGCCATGATCTCGATGCAGTCATGCTTTTCTTCCCAGTCCAGGCGCTCCTTGGTTTTATACCGCTCATGGGATCCCGAAGTTGAATGCCCCTGGGGCTGTGTCATTTCCTGGATATGGAAGACAGCGGGAATATGGTTATTGCGGACCTTCCTGATCCCCCTTTCGTATATGGCACACAATTCCGGATAATCCCAGCCTTTGGCGGTATACAGATAGATGCCCTCGCCATGTTCATCGATATGGAAACCTTCCAGCAATTTGGAAATATTCGATTTCGTTGTTTGCAATTCTTTCGGGACGCTGATCCCGTAACCGTCATCCCAGACGCTTACCGCCAGCGGGATCTTCTGCACACCCGCAGCATTGACCGCCTCCCAGAAAACTCCTTCCGATGTACTCGCATCCCCGATGGTCACAAAACACACTTCCTGGCCGCCCCTCGAAAAACTCTCCTGCAGTTCCGCGTCCACCATCCTGTAGAGTTTGGAGGCCAGTGCGAGGCCTACACTCCGCCCCATTTGCCCACCTGTAGATGATACATCCGTGGAGTTATTGAAAATCTCCATATGGTCGAGCCAATTTCCCTGTGCATCGATGGATGGTGTCGAATAGTGGCTGTTCATTTGCCTCCCCCCTGAAAAAGGATCATGTTCGGCATCCGCATAGAGCTGTGCAAAAAATTGCTCTACCGTGGACAGCCCAAGGGCAAACATGAGTGTCTGGTCCCGATAATACCCGGCTCTCCAGTCCCCCTTTCGGAATGCCCTTGCCATGGCAACCTGCGCAACTTCCTTGCCGTCCCCCAGGATCCCGAACTTCGCTTTACCAGTGAGGACCTCACGCCTGCCCAACAAGCTTGCTTCCCGGCTGACGCAACAGATCCAAAAGTCTGACAGGACTTCATTGACGAATTTGTCATCATCAGATTTTGCATCAACAAGGAACGATTCGAGGGCTTCTGACTTTAAGAGCATAAGGGTCGATATTAATTATGGCCTGAGAAAATACAAAATTACGAAGTTACATGTGAAACCACGATAACTGAATTTTTGTTGGGTCCAGTGAATCCCCGCGACAGATTTATTTCCGGGCGATTAACAGTACATTAACGCACTATTTATACTTCAATCAGAGATTATTGTTTTGAAACATGTATTTTTGGACAAATGAAAATTCCATTGAAAATGAAAAAATTACTCTTTCTCTCTCTCTTTGCACTGATTTCCCTCGGTTATGCCCAGGCGCAGGATGAAGCAGGAAAATCAGCAGAAGGACCGCAAATGACATTTGAAACCATGGTCGTGGATTATGGTGAGATCGACCAGGGATCAGACCCACTCCGTGCGGCCAAATTCACAAACACGGGTACTGAGCCGCTCATCATCAGCAATGCGCGCGGAAGCTGTGGATGTACCGTTCCGGAATGGCCAAAAGATCCGATCATGCCGGGTGAATCAGCTGAAATCAAGATTCGCTATGACACGAAGCGGATCGGCAACATCAACAAAACCGTAAAGATCACGGCAAACGATGCTGCGGGTACACACGTGCTCCAGATCAAAGGAAAGATCAACGCTGTTTCAAAACCTGAAGGACTTCCGAAAAAGGACGGCGTCTTCCAAAAGAACCCGAATCAATAAGGAAATACGAACTGATGGAAAAAGGCCCCGATCAATTTCGGGGCTTTTTTGTTGCTTACCTTAAATTGGAATTGCATGTTAGTCTTATTGTCCCCTTCAAAGGGAATGGATCTTTCAGACAGCAAGGTAACCGCCCACTCCATCCCGCGACAACTTGACCAGGCTGAAATGCTCATCCGGATCATGCGGAAGAAAACCCCGGCACAATTGGGGGAATTCATGAAAATCAGCGAGAGCCTCGCTGAACAGACTGCGGATCGATTCCGTTCTTTCAGCACGCCATTTACACGAAAGAATGCAAAGCAGGCCATCCTGGCATTCGACGGGGATGTCTATGCTGGCATGGAGGCAAATTCCCTGACCGATGCAGACCTCGCCTTTGCAGATCTCCACCTCCGCATCCTCTCCGGGCTGTACGGGTTATTGAAACCGATGGACCTGATCCAGCCCTATCGGCTTGAAATGGGATCGCGGCTCAAAACATCACGTGGCACGAACCTTTACCAGTTCTGGGGAAACCGGATCACGGACCTGCTCAACCGGGACATCGCAGAAAATCACGTAGAGAGCGTCCTGAACCTGACATCGAATGAATACTGGAGATCCATAAACAGAAAAAAACTGACTGTACCTGTATATACTGCCCAGTTCCTGGAAAACCGCGGGGGCACATACAAATTCATTTCATTCAGTGGCAAAAGGGCACGCGGCATGATGACCCGCTTTATCATTCAAAACCGGATCGTTGACCCGAAAGATATCCGCGCATTTGATTCCAATGATTACATTTACAACGAGGAGATGTCAGGTAGCCATGAATTCGTTTTCACAAAGGGCTGACCATCATCTTCATGACCGTTTTAAAACCGGGGCGCCCGGAAATATCCAAGCAATATTCAATGTTCAGGTTCATTTTATCCACCCTCCTTCTTGCCGGCATGTTATACACCCTGAGTATCCGGATACCAGCCGGCACATCAAGCATTCCGCCCCTTGGCCGGTTGCTTTCTCCTGCGACGGGATTTATCCACAACATGGGACGGCTCCCTTCATCCGAAACCGTCAATGTCAATCTGCCCTCCGGAAAACCGGTGCAGGTCCTGTTTGATGAAAGGATGGTACCGCATATCTTCGCAGAGGACCTCGCAGACGCCTTGTTTGTACAGGGCTACATCACCGCAATGCACCGCCTTTTCCAACTGGACTTTTCGACCAGGGCTGCGGCCGGGAGGCTGAGCGAAGTCCTCGGCGCACGCACACTATCCTATGACAGGGCAAAAAGGCAATTGGGCCTCCACAGGGCTTCGGAAAAAGCGATTGCCAGGTGGTCTGAAGATCCGGCTGAATTTCAATACATCGAAGCCTACAGCAACGGTGTCAATGCCTGGATCAACAGCCTTGGAAAAGCGGAATACCCTCTGGAGTACAAGATCCTTGATTTTGAACCGGAGGCATGGAGTACTTACAAAACAGCCTTGTTCATGAAATCAATGGTGGAAATGCTGAGTGCACAGCAGAAAGATGTGGAGCATACAACCATGCGTGAACTCCTGGGAAACGACCTGTTTACGGATCTTTTCCCGGGCAGGAATCCACATTCTGACCCCGTCATATCACCTGGTACCGAGTGGGGTTTTGATCCTGTTGACGTCCCCGCAGACAGTGTTACGCGTATCGACATCGGGGCAACCGGGTCCTCGGAAGAGCCTATATACAATGATGTGCAGCCCGGCAGTAATAACTGGGCACTTGCGGGCAGCCGGACAAAATCAGGTGCCTCCATCCTCTGCAATGACCCGCACCTGTCCCTCAACCTTCCGAGCATCTGGTATGAATGCCATATCGTCACACCCGCATTCAATTGCTATGGCGCAACCCTTCCGGGAATGCCCGGCATCATCATCGGGTTTAATGAGCATATCGCCTGGGGCTCCACCAATGCAGGCCATGACGTCATGGACTGGTATCAAATCGAGTGGGCAGACGACAAGCAAACACAATACTGGATGGACGGACAAAAGAAAGAGGTCGAAATGACGGTGGAAGAATACCAGATCAGGGGGGCACAAGCCGTAAGGGACACCATTAAATACACGGTATGGGGGCCGGTATCAGACGAGGGAAAATACGCCGGCCTTGCCATGCACTGGATGGGTATGGAGTCACCGTACAAGGAGGAACAGAGCACGTTTCTGAAACTGAACCAGGCGCGCAACTTCAACGATTACATGGAAGCTACGGATCACTTTGTCTCACCGTTGCAAAACTTCGTATTTGCTTCAAGGGATGGTGATATTGCCATCCGGATCTCCGGGCAAATGCCGCTCAGGAGAGAGGGACAAGGTGTGTTTGTGCAAGATGGGAGCAAGTCATCAAATGGATGGTCAGGCAGGATCCCGGCAACACACAACCCGGTGGATGTGAACCCGGCCCGCGGATTCGTATCATCAGCAAACCAGGTATCGACAGACACGACCTACCCCTATTTCTACGCGGGAGAGCCCTATTTTGAAGACTACCGCGGGAGGTGGCTGAACAGGCAGCTCTCCGGGATGGATAATGCTGTTGTGCGAGACATGATGGAGCTCCAGATGGACACCCGGAGCCTGAGGGCGGGGGAATTGCTTCCCATGTTCATCCACGAAATGAATCTCAGGTCCGATTTGCAGAAAGAGGAAAAAGCTGTGCTGAACAAGCTCGCAGCGTGGAATTATGCCTACGAATCAGACTCTGAAGTACCCATCTTTTTTGAGGAGTGGTACAAACAATTCTACCAGCTGGTCTGGGACGAATTCTTCCGGATCCGGGATTCTATCCCGGTGGCCTGGCCGGAAAGCTGGCGAACCGCGGACCTTGCTTTGCACAATCCTTCACATCCCTTTTTTGACAGGCAGGACACGGATGCAACAGAGGATGCCCCGGAACTGATCTTCCAGTCATTCAGGATGATGACCAGTGCACGATTAGGGGAAGAGGAAGATCAAATGCAGACCTGGGGCACGTACAAGCATACGCAAATCAGGCACCTGACGCGCTTGCCCGCATTTTCAAGATATGTACCGGGTGCGTCGGGACACGGCAGCGCACTGAATGCAACCACGCAGACACACGGCCCTTCCTGGAGAATGATCGTCGAATTGACGGACCCGGTTCAGGCATGGGTGGTCTATCCGGGCGGCCAGTCAGGAACACCGGGTGATCCGTTTTATGACAACATGGTGGATGACTGGGTAAAGGGAAATTACCACAGGGCAAGATTTGTGCGTACACCCCATGAACTCGACTCCACCAGATCTCAACTCACATTCCGACGCCCATGAAGAACATTTACGCCATCATCGTCTTCCTCGTCGCGGGTTTCATTTCGGCCCGGTATTCAGGTATCTGGTGGGATATCGCCCTCATAGGGTTTCTCGTCAGCCTGGCCTTCAGGCTTTCGCCGGGCATGGCTTTCGGTTCCCTGTTCCTTGGCGGGATCCTGCTTTGGGGAGGGATCACATGGTTACAGGTGCTTCAGTCGGAAAGCACACTGGGCAAGGATCTTGCAGAGGTGTTCAATATCGGCAGTCAGCCTTTACTGATCATCATCATTGCCCTCATTGGTGGGCTGCTGGCAAGCCTTTCCGGGTGGTCCGCGGCGTCCCTGAATCGATTAATCCGGACAAAAAAAGGATAAACGGGAACCGGGGATGACACCTTTTTTGCGTTTGAACCGTTAATACTTCGGAACTAATCTTAAGCGAAAAGTACATGATGGAAGACTGGCAAGTTAAAGAAGCGAGAAAACGGGTGAAAAAGCTAAAGGCATTCTATTCCAATTTTGCCAGTTGGATCGTTTTCAGCATCTTTTTCACATTGTTAAACCTGTTTACATCACCGGGCTATTTCTGGGCCATTTTCCCGATTCTTGGCTGGGGTATCGGTGTTGCATTCCAGGCATTCGATGTATTCGGCTTGCCCGGTTTTGGTAAAAACTGGGAAGAAAAAGCGTTGCAAAGGGAGATGGATCGGATAAAGTATAAAAACGATGCTGAGAAATGGTATGAATATGAAGAACGGATCAGCCGGCTCCCCCTGAATGAAAAAAATGGCCTTGATCTCGAGGACGACCGCATCGATGAACTTGAATTGAGGGAGTTTCGAAAGTTGCGAAAAGAATGGAAGGATTCTGACTTCGTATAATCCCCGTTTTCATATGAATATGTATATTCGCCATTCATATCCCCTCCCATAGCTATCTTATAACCCGAAGCAGAGGACATATCACAAATTTACCTGGAAGAGGCCTTCCCGGAAACCGAACCACAATATTTTGATTCCTGTCCTCTGTTTCTTTTTCCTTGCCGTTTCACCTCGCATGGAATGATTTTTGAAAGGTGATAGTGGTATATCAATATCATTGACTTCATGGCGGATAAACCTCCGGTGAGGGAACTCGGGCCCCTGCAAGAAAAGCTGTTCAAAATTATTTTCCACCATAACACACCTGCTGGAAAGCGGTTTGATATTATTCTGCTCATCGCTATCCTGCTCAGCGTCATTGTGGTTATGCTCGAATCAGTACGGTCCCTGTATGACCGTTACCACTTCTTCTTTTATACAATCGAATGGATCCTCACCATTTTCTTCACGATCGAGTATATCCTGAGGCTGTGGATCACCAGGCGGCCGATCAGGTACGCGACCAGTAGTTGGGGGATCATTGACCTGTTGGCAATCATTCCGACATACCTCAGCATATTCATTGCCGGCTCCCAAAACCTGATCATCATCCGGGCACTGCGCCTGCTGAGGGCCTTTCGGATCTTCCGGCTGGCGGGATACATGAAACAGGGACAAAACATTGTCAATGCATTAAAATCGAGCCGGCTGAAAATCGAGATCTTCATCTATTTTGTATCGGTCCTTGTGGTAATTATTGGATGTATCATGTACCTGGTTGAAGGCGGGACCAACCCGGAGTTTGACAGCATTCCCAGGAGTGTTTACTGGGCAATCGTGACACTGACTACCGTCGGGTACGGGGATATTTCGCCCGATACAAACATCGGCCAGTTTTTTGCCGCAGTTGTCATGATCCTCGGCTACGCAATCATCGCAGTTCCAACAGGGATCGTTTCAGCAGAGTTTATCCGGGCTGACGGAAAAGTTCAGGGACCGAAAAGGGTGGATGAATGCGACTCATGCACCTGGGAAGACCATGATCAAAAAGCACTCTACTGCAAATTTTGTGGTGACCAGATCAGGTCTTCGTGACCTTCAGTCCCCTATGTTTCATCCGGCCGGATCCGCGACACCACCATCAGGCGCTTGATTCCGAATTTCCCACTGCCGTTTGCGATGATGAGCAGCAGGGCCCCGGCAATTCCCAGGTTCTTCATGAAGTAGATCGACTGCAGACGCTGCACTTCCTGAGGGTCATTCCAGAAGGAATGCACGATAAACGTGACGGGCAGCCAGTACAGCAGGAGCAGGAATGCACCAAGCCTGACCCTGTAGCCGATCAGCAGCAAGATCCCGCCTGTAATAAGAAACGTGATGGCCCCGATCAGGAGGATGTCCTGGTTCCAGGTGATCCCGTACTCTGTCATGGTTTGCTTGGTCTGCCTGAAATAGGCGATGGAGTCACCGGCTTCAAAAATGAAGATCAGGGCGACAAAGATGCGTCCGAGCAGATCGTAGATATTCTTCATATCAATTTGAATTAATGGATATCGCAACAGCTTTCGCCACGCGTTCACCATCCATTGCAGCAGAAACAATGCCACCTGCATAGCCGGCACCTTCACCGCAGGGAAAAAGGCCAGATATTTCCGGGTGCATCAGTGTTTTCTGGTCCCTTGGGATCCGGATCGGGCTGCTGGTCCTGCTCTCCGTCCCAATGACAACAGCCTCTTCAGTGAGGTACCCGTGCATTTTACGGTCAAATTTGTGAATGGCCTCTTTCAGGTGTTCATAAACGAAGTGGGGCAGCAGTGCATTAACAGGGGCACTGAAGATGCCCGGGATGTAGGAAGTGGGAGGCAAATCATCGGAGATCCGGGCAATGAGAAAATCGGTGATCCGCTGGGCTGGTGCTTTCTGTGACCCGTCGCCGGCACCAAACATCAGCCTCTCCACCCCGGCCTGAAACTCCACGCCGGCCATTGGGTTCTGGAGGACATCCACACCCATGTCGCCAGCACCAACACTGACCACTGTGCCGGCATTCGCAAATGGCGAATCCCGGCGGGACAGCGACATGCCGTTCACCACAATTTCCCCGGGTGCCGTGGCTGCAGGCACCACAAGCCCGCCCGGACACATGCAGAAGGAGAACACACCCCTTTTCTGCACCTGGCAGGTAAGGGCATAGCTGGAGGCAGGAAGATACGGGCTGCGCGGCCGCTGGCTGTACTGGATCTCGTCGATCAGGGCCTGGGGGTGTTCGATGCGGACGCCCAGTGCAAAAGGCTTGAATTCGAAACAGATACCGCGCTTTTCCAACAGATTGAAGATATCCCGGGCAGAATGCCCCGTCGCCAGGATCACCCGGCTGGCCTTTCGAAACTGACCCTCGTTATAAATCACGCCTTCGACCTGCTTCCCTTTCAGGAAAAAGTCTTGCACATGGCTGTTGAAATGCACCTCCCCCCCATGGTTTTCTATTGTTTCCCGAATGGCCTGGACAATTTTGGGCAATTTGTTTGACCCGATATGCGGGTGGGCATCGATGAGGATATCCTCTTTCGCGCCATGTGCAACAAGCCAGTTAAGGATCTTGCTGATGCTCCCGCGCTTGTGGGAACGCGTATACAATTTGCCATCCGAGTATGTACCCGCGCCGCCTTCCCCAAAGCAATAATTCGAGTGGGGGTTGACAATCCCGTCCTGCTGGATCGCCCGGAGGTCTTTTCGCCTTGCGCGCACGTCTTTCCCCCGTTCCAGAATGACCGGTTTGTATCCGAGTTCTATCAACTCAAGGGCAGCGAAATACCCGGCCGGTCCCGCACCGACGATGATGACCTCCTCTGCAGAGGATACATTCCTCAGCAACTTCATCATGTCAGGAATCCGTGATCCAAGCTGCTCATCCGAGATCGTGACTCGCAGCTGCATGAGCACCTGGCTTCCCCGCGCATCGATGGATCGCCTGTCGATCTGATAATCCAGAATCCGATCCACCGGGACCCCGGTTTTTTGTGATGCTTTCCTGATGATCTTACCCGGATCACCAGCTGCTTCAGGGAGCAGGCGGATATCGATTTGTTTCAGCATATCAGGCTTTTCTTATTCAGGCGGGGGCGACCCTGCAATCCGCAAGACCCATGACCCACCTTCAATTTCATTTCTCAGCATGTACAGAACGGATCTCAATTCAGCAGTCCGGCAGGGCCTTTTTACCCCGACGAGTGTCAAGCTTCCCTTTTCCATCAGATGGGGCATGTACCCCATGTCTTCCAGCCTGGCCTGCATGCGCGTGACGTTCATCTTTTCCCGGAAAGCACCGACGACGACCATGCAGTCCGCCATGGCGTAGGGATCTGCAATTCCGGAGGGCGCTTCGGGGTGATCATCCACAGAGGCCTCTTCACTGCCTGCTCCTGAGGATTGCCCCTCATCAGTTGCCGGTGGCAATCCCGCTTCAGTAGTCCCTCCAGCTTCAGTCCTGTTTTCAACAGGGCCTTGCGAAAAAGGCGTATCAACCCTGCCCTCAAGGACATTCCCCGGTTCAGGATCCACAACCTCCCCCACCACCTCCTGGCTGTCAAAAAAGGGCGCAGGCACCCCATCATATAGAAACAATAATGCCATGACCAATAGCAGGAGCAGGATGCTCCCGTAATACCAGGGCCAGACAGGGATTTTTTTGCCTGTTCCTGATCTACCGGCCGTGTTTGGTTGCCCGTTTTGGTCGGCGGTTGAAACACCCGTTTCGCGAGTATCTTCCACGCTGGTCGCCACTGCGTCTCCTGCCTGGTGTATGATTTGCGCCGGTTGATGATCAACCGGGCTCGTCCCGGACCCGGTCTCTACAGTTTCAACGGGTGCTGTAGAGATTGCTGGCTGATCATGCTGCGTGCTCGACGGGTGCTCCTGTTCAGGCTCTCCTGGCATGTATATTTGAAGCGATACCGGCCGGAATGCCATATACCTGGCATTCTCATAAGCAGGGTCCGACAGAAACCGGATATTGGATTGCGCATCTGTTTTGAAAGTCCCGAAATGGGGGTAGGAAACCGAACCATCCTTTTTCAGGCGGAGCAGCAGGTCATTGACAAACGAACGGACCGCCTGCCTGCAGAATTTTCGTGGTTTTCCGGTCTGATATTCCAGGAAGCCTTCAAAAAGCGAGGCATCGACCTCTTCATCATATTCAAACCGGTTCTTCCGGGAAGGGGGATAAACGCTTTTTGCTTCCAGGTCTACGCGGGCTGGAGTCTCTACCCGGTAAAAGCTGCCCAGTCCCGGAAGATGCAATTCTGGCAGCTGATCCAGGAACCGTAGCACATAAAATGGTATTGACTCCTTCAACGTTGATTATGTGGTTGCTTTCCTTTTCCGCCTGGTCTTGAACAATTCGACAATCTCCTTTTCTTTCATGAATCCGAGATCAAGGAACGAGGCTGAAACGAACTTTTTAATATCCTGGTAATCCTTGCCCCGCTTGTCCGTATATTTTTTCAGGAGCTTTTTGACATAATCCAGGCAAAGCTTCTTGACATACTGGTTAAACTCCTGGTTCCCGAAAATATTGATGTAGGTGGCAAATGTTTTATTGATCTCGAAATAGGTTGCATAATCCTCCACCGGGAGATTGGTCATCAGTTTCTCAAAATCAGAGAAGATCGCCCACCGGACGCATTCATTTACCACGCTTAGGCCCGCATGCCTGTCATAAAACGAGCGGACTGCCTCGATGGAATCTTCGTGGATATACCCTTTCAGGTCCACAGTTTCCATGACCTTGTAGTAACTGGTGAGGTCATCCTCCACCGTTGTATCCAGAATATTCAGGATCCGTGCATCTGCTTCTTTGGTGATTTCCACCCGGTCCTCTAGCAGGGTAAGCAGGTAATTGAAGTATTTCTCAACAAATCCCGGGGTTTGCCGCTCTTCGTTAAACCTTTTCCTGATCCATTCCCTGTGGTCTCCGTGGTCAAAAAACATAGTAAACAAAGTCATCAACTGAAGGTATTCCACCGTCCCCTGGAATTTTTCGTTTTCCAAAAACTCCGTTATCCTGGATACGAGTGAGTGGTTCTGCATCCCGTGCTGGATCCGGTAGATCAGGAATGTATGCAAGGCGCTGAAGTTCATCTTCAATTCCGAAACTGTTTTCGGGAATTCAGCAGACTGGAAATGATATGCCTGGAATTGCTTGGAATAGCGCCTGTAAATGACTTTCCGTTCATATGCATCCCTGAATTTATCCATGTTGAGGGATTCAAGGAAATGGCGCACCTTCGGATTGACGATCTGGTTCAGCAGGTTCGTGATCCAGATATCGCTGCTCAGTGCAAAACCAAGCTGGACACCTTGCCCGATCCTTTTCCTGATGAGGTCAAAATTTGAGGAATTGCAAATGGAGAGCAGGATATCCTTAAACTGTTTCTGCGGCCTTTTGTACCTGTAGTTGTCGTCAATCTCGCCCCTGAGCACGGCAAAACCAAGGATCTTGGAGATATACATCCCCTCAAAGCCCGGATCGAGCAAGAGTTGTTCAAGGCTCAGCAATTGCAGCGGGTTTTCGTCAGCCACCTTTTGATAGACTTCCTCGATCTGCGGCTCAAAAGCGAGGCGCAATTCCTGGTAATCTTCTTCCTCCTCCTCATCGAGATATTTCGCCAGTAGATCCGAGCTTTGAATAGCGCCCTTGATACTCTCCAGTTCGATGCTGTACTTTTTATCCAGTGCTTCCATATGAATCAGCTTTTTGTATAACCTTTTTCTTTAATAAATGAATACCTAGTAACGCGCAGAAGCCTTACTAGGTATTTAGTGATCAATTTCTAAGTGATCAAATATAGTGAAAAGACCTCAGATTGGCCTGTATGGAGCATGAAAAAAGCCGGCCCTTATTCGGGTCGGCTTTTCATATCCTGTTTAAAGTCGCTGTCCGTTGTGTTCCGGGTTATTCTTCTTCTGATTTTACCTCGGAATCATCGTCTTCAGATTGTGCCTGTTCTGCTTCCGTGGCAGCCGGTTCTTCTGCATGGGCCTCTGCCTTTGGTTCCTCCTCGGCAGGAGCTGCTTCCTCAGCCGGTTCGGCAGGAGCCTCAGATTTTGGTTCTTCGACCGGGACTTCTTCTTCAACTTGATCGGCCGGGGCCTCTGCTTCCGCAGTTTCCCGGGCCGGCTGTGCTTCTTCCTGTACTGGTTTTTCTTCTGTGATCTCGAGTTCAGCAGGTGCACTTTCCGCGGCGAGTTCAGCCAGCGTCTTCTGGGATTGTGCAACTGCCTGCGGGTTTTTGCCTTCATCATCTGCAGAAACCGTGCTCTCTGCCTTTTTCACCGCTTTTACTGTACCGTCTATCCGGGCAAGCCAATCTGCTTGCTCCTTCTCGGTTGCTTCCTTGCGAGCAGCCACTTTCGCCTCTTTCTGGGCGATCCACTCCTTCCATTGTGCATCTGCTTCTTCCTGGGTCAGGGCGCCTTTCTTTACGCCGCGCATCAGGTGCTTATACTTCAAGACGCCCTTGAAACGGAGAATTGCCCTTGCTGTATCTGTTGGCTGTGCACCCATGGTGAGCCATTCGTATGCACGCATCTGGTCCAGCTCGATGGTTGCGGGCTTTGTCATCGGGTTATAAACACCTAGTTTTTCAATGAAACGGCCGTCGCGGGGAGCTCTTGCATCAGCGACGACAATGTGGTAAAAAGGCCTTTTGGTACGCCCTTTTCTCTGAAGTCTGATTTTTACTGCCATGAGTCAAAATTTATTTGGTTCAACCATACCCGATTCCCTTGTAAAACAAGCCACGGGATTTTAACGGCCAGCAAAGATAGGATATAAATTCAGAAATCAAACCTGAATCGCAAATTCAGACGCCTTGAAGTGAGAAAGTTAGAAATGGCAAATTGCTGGTTGTACACCGTCTTGATCCAGGTTTTCGATGCCTCGTTCCGGATGTCCAGCAGGTTAAACACTTCAAGGCTCAGCCAGCTGGACCGGGCAAACCGCAGCGGGTGCCTGGGGTGCTTCTGGCGCATTTGCCTTTCCCAGAGGGCAAGGCTGAACCCCACATCCACACGCTGGTAAGACCTGAAACGGTATGTATTGCGGTAGATCCGGTTATTGTCCTTCAGGCCAAACGGAAGTCCGGTGCCATAGGAAAGATTGACATGCACCTTGAAATTCTCATTCATGGGAAGGTGGTCCTGGAAAAAGATATTCATCCGCAGCGCATTGTCCGTGGGCCGGGGCACGTCATTCACCACAGATGCCTCCGTCTCGCCGATCTCGCGGCGCAGGTGCTCGATGCCGTCCAGTTTCTCACGCGCCCTGAGCAGGGAAAGGTTGAACCAGGACTCTGCCCCGGGAACAAATTCACCGTTGATACGCAAGTCCAGCCCCATCACGTACCCGGTGGCATCATTCTCCCCGGAGTACCGGATGCGCACGTTGTCAATGTCATAGGAAACAAGATCCCAGAGCCTCTTGTAATAGGCTTCCATAATCAGCCTGAATTTCTTTTTCCCGTTCACTTCAGGGCCGAAATCACTGGTCATGCCGGCAACGATGTGGGCACTTTTCTGGGACTTCAGGTTGCGGTTCACAGTTCCGTCCAGCCTGCGCAATTCCCGGTAAAAGGGCGGCTGGTTGTAAATGCCGGCAGCAAAGCGGTAGGAAACATCCTTTTCTGACCCAAGGGGCTTGTACAGAAGCTGGAAACGGGGGCTCAGGAGAAACTCATTGTTGAGATCCCAGTAACTTCCGCGCAGGCCCATGGTCAGCCTGAGTTCGGATTTGTTTAACCGGATGTTGCTGTAACTGTCCTGCACGTAAAATGTAAAGCGATTGGATTCGAGGTCATTGCGCGTCTTCAGGACAGATTGCAACTGCACGACATCAGGGTCAAATGGAAGTGAATATCCGGCACTATCCAGGCGTTCCCATTCATTGATCTTGTCGAAAATGTCTTCACGCTGGTATTTGGCGCCCCACTGCAAAAAATGGACGATTTCCTGTGCGGCTGTACCTGTCTCCTTTTGCAGTTCGATCCCTCCCCGGTGCGCCAGGTTCGTCACATTTGCAACAAACAGGTTGCGTGTGTACAAGTGCTGGGTCCCGGTACCCAGGACAAGGATCTCCTCCCCTGCGTTGTCACTCCCCAGGTTCGTTTCGATCTGGCTCAGCCTGTAGTCACCCAGGATATCGAACTTTTCTGACTCCTTGCTCTGGTAGGTGGATGCCAGGAACTTCAAAAAAATGGGATTCCGGTCCCTGTCAGGCAGGTACGTCATGGAAACACCGCCCATGCCATTCCTGAAGGCATCCGTTTCTGATCCCTGGAATGTCGTGCGGAGCCGCAGCGCAAAATCGATCAGCCCCTGTGCCACATCACCGGAAACCGGGACAAAATTGTAAATGCTGTTGTTGAAATTCCCGAGGAACTCAACCTGGAGGTCACGCGTGAGGTCATAGGTCAGGTAGGTCTGGATATCGACGAAGTCCGGGGAATATTCTCCTTCAACCTGGAGTGTGGAGAGCAGGTACTGGTTTGTTTTGTACCGCGCCCCGACCAGGTACCGAAAGCGCTTGTATTTGTTCGCCCGGTTGCGGATACTCCCCTCCAGGTGGGCACTGGCACCCAGCAGCGAAGCCGAGGCAGAGGCACGGGTACTGTCCGGCCGTTTATAGTGGATATCCAGCACGGAAGACATCTTGTCACCGTATTTTGATTCAAATCCCCCGGAGGAGAATTTCAATTCCTTGATCAGGTCAATATTCGGGAAACTCAAACCCTCCTGCTGGCTGATGCGGATCAATTGCGGGCGATAGATCTCAAAATCGTTGACATACACCAGGTTTTCATCGTAGTTTCCACCACGTACATTGTACTGGCTGGATAGTTCTCCCCCGGTGCCCGAACTGGTACCCAGAGCGATATGGGGCAGGATGGATTCGAGGTTTCCGGTCGCTGTCGGGATGAGCTTGATCGGTTCGACATTCTCCCGCACCATGCCTCCCTCATCAAGCCTTTGCTCTGTCACCACAACTTCAAGGTCAGAATCTGCCGCCACCAGGGCCACATTCACTGTCAGGTCCGTACCTGCCGGGAGGGCCTCGAAAACCTGGACATAGGTTTGAAAGCCGATGCGCCGGTATTCAAGCGAAAAGGCTTTTTCAGCCTCTACCTCGATCCTGTATTTTCCCGTCTCACCGGTCTCCACGACATTCTGTGTTTCCTGCTGAAAGATGACCACCAGTTCGACCGGCTCTCCACTCGCCCTGTCCGTCACTTCGCCGCGGACAACGGCCTTTCCGGATATTGGTTGGCCCTCAGCAGCAAAAACCATGAGCCAGGCAAAAAGGATGATGATCAGACGCATGCAGATATGGATTCAGTGGAAATCAAACAGGTAACGAAAATCAGACGAATATAGTCTCCTTTCCAATCGTTTTCAGCCTGTAGATGGCATCCTTCGGGTCTTCTGCCCTGAACACGCTGCTGCCGGCCACGAGGACATCGGCACCCGCCTGGAGGATCTTCTCTGCATTCTGCAGGCCAACCCCTCCATCTACCTCGATGAGCGCACGGATATTGCGTTCATCCATCATGGCGCGCAGTTTCCGGATCTTGGGGATGGACTGGTAGATGAATTTCTGGCCGCCGTAACCCGGGTTCACAGACATCACAAGGACCATGTCCACATCTTCCAGGATGTCTTCGAGCAATGTCACTGATGTATGCGGATTGATAGCCACACCGGCCTTTGCACCTGTACTTTTGATCAGCTGGATCGTCCGGTGCAGGTTTGGGCAGGCTTCGTAATGCACGGAAATGATGTCCGCCCCCGCTTCCCGGAAACGCTCCACGTACTGGTCGGGTTTTTCGATCATCAGGTGGACATCACAGGGCACCTTGCTATACTTTTTTGCAGCCTTGATCACGGGAAATCCGAAACTGATATTCGGGACAAAATGCCCGTCCATTACATCCAGGTGGAGCCAGTCTGCATCGGATTGATTCACCAGGTTCACTTCCTCCTCCAGGTGGGCAAAATCAGATGCAAGCAGTGAAGGGGCAATGAGATGACTCACATGTTTCATATTTGAATTCATTGTCAGGGGATAAATTCGATTTGATCTTCTTTCAATTGCGTAAACTGGTTGAGCCGGAGGTATACCTGGGCAACGGTCAGAACATCCTTCTCGCAGTACCTTTTTATCCGGTCCAGGTCATGCTCTTCATGGTATACACGCCCGACCTGACTTCCGTCAATGTCGTCTTTTGGTGAAGGGATACCCAGTGTATGTGCGAGCAGGTCCAGCGAAGTATAGTTTTTCAGGTCGCCAAATTTCCACAGGTCCATGGTGTCGATCAGGTGACCTACCTCCCATGGCTTTTTTCCACGCACCTGGAGGATCGTCGGGATCGGCACATCATCGATCAGCATCCTGCGGCAGATGTATGGCACATCAAACTCCTTGATATTGTGTCCGCAGATCCCGTATTCGCCGGGCTTGGGATAGTATTCCTCGAGCATCCCGGCAAAAGAAGCCAACAACTGCTTTTCGGTTTCACCAATGTATGATTTGATGCGCATCCGGTATCCGGAAGAAGTTTTGCTGAGGAATCCTGCCGAAATCACGATTATCCTGCCAAACTCTGCATATATGGCTGCCTTGTCCATGTAGGTCCGACCATAGTCCTCATCGCCTGGTTGATCGAGGTCCCTGACCCAATACTGCGATTTTTTCCGCCAGAGTTCCCGTTCGGTTTCGCCAAGAGCATCCCAATCCGGTGCAGCCGATACCGTCTCGATATCCATGAAGAGGATCTTATCCAATGCCACCTGGCCGCTCATTTGATCGTGCAATTGATTTTCAAAATCTCCAAATTCTATGTAATTTTAACTGGTGTAGCGGCGTTTTAGCACCACTGAAACGTCTTCTGCCATACATATTTCTCTTGCCCTTTCAGTGATCAACCGGTACATTTTTTAGACCTGGATAATATCAAACAAAAGTAGACTTTTATGAGTACTTCATCATCAAGCCAGCGGTTAAAAGCGATCGCAACCGTTTTCATCATCGCATTGCTGGGACTGAACGGTTACCTGATGTACAGCAAAATCAATCAGGATAAACTGATCAAAAAACAAAATGCCGAATTGATCGAATCCCAGAAATTGCAGTCGGACCTCGAAAAGGAATATTACCAGGCCTTGTCAGACCTGGAGGAACTGCGTGGGGACAACATGGAGGCCAACGCCATGATCGAGACCCTCAAAGCTGACCTGAAAAACCAGAAAGACCAGATATCTGTACTCCTTGTGTCCGAGAAAAATTACCAGAAAGCAAGGGAAGAAATCAACAGGATGAAGGCCACCGCAGCGAAATACCTGGATGAGATCAAGACCCTGAAAAAGGAAAATGAGGCGCTTACCCAAACCAACCTGGTCTTACAGGAGGAAAAAAAAGTACTGACCTCGGAGATCCAGAAAGAACGGGAGGTGAATGATGAGCTGCTGACCGCTCGTGCCGCCCTGACCAGCGAAAATGAAGCCCTTGCGGAGGAAAGGGAAAAACTCGCCAAAAAGGTATCTGTTGCATCCGTGATCAGGACCAGCAAGCTGGAGGTCGAGCCTTTCAAGCTGCGCAACTCGGGAAAGGAGGTCGAACGGAAAAGGGCAAAGGCGATCGACGGGATCAAAATTTGCTTCAGCACGATCCAGAACGATGTGGTCGCGCCGGGACGCGAAACATTCTACCTGCGCGTGATCAATCCGCTTGGTGAAACCATGGCAATCGAATCCCTTGGATCAGGCCTGATGGAACTGAGCGAGACAGGTGATCAGATGCGCTACTCGACGGTCAAGCTCGTTGACTACCAGAATGAGGAGACCAGCGAATGCGTCAGCTGGCAGCCGGATATCGAATTTCAGCCGGGCACGTACAGTGTTGAGCTGTATAACAAGGGATACCTTGTCGGATCATCTGGATTTGTATTGAAATAGTCACTCATCAATTATCATGAAAAAGGGGCGGATGGATTTCGCCCCTTCTCTTTATCGCTTCACGATGCATATTCCAATCTACCAGGTCGATGCATTTGCCAGCAGGATCTTCCATGGAAATCCCGCTGCTGTCTGTCCGCTGGAAGCCTGGCTACCGGATGTGCGCATGCAACAGATTGCCTGCGAAAACAATCTTTCTGAAACGGCATTTTTTGTGCTGCACGAAAATCCGCTCAGGATCCGGTGGTTCACGCCAACCGTAGAGGTGGACCTGTGCGGGCATGCCACACTGGCATCAGGTCATGTCCTTGCGAAACACCTGGGCTACAAGGAAAACCCGATCAGGTTTGATTCCAGGAGCGGACCAATATCCGTGCAGGTCAATGACACAGATTACACCCTGGACTTCCCGGCAGACAAAATTGAAAAATTGCCTTTGAATCACCCGATTACAGCATTTTTCAGCAATCCGGCCGAAGCTGCATACAAAGGCAGATCGGATTACCTGCTTGTATTTCCCAATGAAACAGACATCAGGCAGATCCAGGTCGCGTTTCATGAACTGGCACGATTTGACGGACGAGGAGTCATCGTGACCAGTCCCGCCAATTCAGTGGATTTTGTCTCACGCTGCTTCTATCCGCAATCCGGGGTCAACGAGGATCCTGCAACAGGATCAGCACAGACAACACTGGCTACATTCTGGCATGCCCGGACAGGAAAAGACCATTTTGTGACAAACCAGGTTTCAGCGCGCGGGGGCATGTTCTCGCTGCACATCAAAGGGGATCGGGTATTCATTACAGGTGGTGCCCATACTTTCATGTCCGGGATTTGTACAATTTGATCGAAGATCATCCAAAACCCTGAACCAATGAGGCCAATTATTGTATACTATCGCATAAACCTGTTTCTATGATCACCTGGAGATTCAAGAAATTTGATCCCGAAGAATTCAGCAAAAATGGCTTTGAAGAACTGCTGAAGATTTTCAAGGAGCTCCTTGTGTACACCTCAGGAGATGTCGCTGAAGCACTCAGCTGGCTGACTGAACTGGACAAGCAATACAACCTCACGGATGGTGATTACGGCATCGCAGACTTTATCCAGGACCTGAAGGACAAGGGATACATTGAACAGGATCAGCCCGGCAGCGGCACTTTCAAACCTGCAGCTAAAATGGAACTCGAAATGCGCAGGCAGGCATTAGAGGATATCTTCGACCAGCTAAAAAAATCAAAGCAGGGCAATCACACTTCGAAGGTATCGGGATGGGGGGATGAATTTACCAGTGAGATCCGTCCATTTGAATTCGGAGACAAGCTGGACAAACTGGCGGTTTCCGAAACACTCAGGAACGCCCAGATCAATCACGGCATCGATGACTTCAAGCTGACTCAGCAGGACCTGGCCGTCCACGAGACATTTTACAAAAGCCAGATGAGCACGGTGCTGATGATCGACATCTCCCACAGTATGATCCTGTACGGGGAGGACCGGATCACGCCGGCGAAAAAAGTGGCCATGGCGCTTTCCGAGCTGATCACCACCCGGTTTCCAAAAGATACCCTGGACATCATTGTATTTGGAAACGACGCCTGGCAGATCGAGATCAAGGACCTTCCCTACCTCAAGGTGGGTCCCTACCACACCAACACGGTCGCAGGCCTTGAGCTTGCCATGGAGATCCTGCGCAAGCGAAAAAACCCGAACAAGCAGATCATGATGATCACGGACGGCAAGCCCACCTGCATCAAGATCGGAAAGAAGTACTACAAAAATGCTTTCGGCCTCGATCGCAAGATCATGAACCGCACGTTCGGCCTTGCCGTGAAATGCCGGAAGATGAATATTCCCATCACGACTTTCATGATCGCCCGTGACCCCTGGCTGGTGCAATTTGTCGACCAGTTCACACGCGCCAACAATGGCAAGGCTTTCTACAGTTCGCTGGAGGGACTCGGCCAGTTCATATTTTTAGATTACAAGAACAACAAAAGAAAAAGGAGATAATGTCAATTACGCATATCAAAACACTGGGTGAACTCAGGAAATCCGGCTATGAACCCCGGTCAGTCAAAGACGAAATCAGGGAGAACCTTGTCCGGATCATGGGTTCAGAACACGCCACTTTCAACTCACTTGTGGGATTCCAGGATACGGTGATCCCCGACATCGAGCGGGCCATCCTGTCGAGGCACAATATCCTGCTTTTAGGGCTTCGCGGACAGGCGAAGACGCGCATTGCCCGCACCATGGTGCAGCTGCTCGATGAATACATCCCTGTCGTGGCAGGTTCCGAGCTCAATGATGACCCGCTCGACCCGATCTCGAGGACAGCAAAGGATATCATTGCTGAAAAAGGTGAACAGACACCGATCGAATGGGTACACAGGTCCGAGCGATATGTCGAGAAGCTGGCGACACCTGATGTCAGCGTTGCGGACCTGATCGGGGATGTGGACCCGATCAAAGCGGCAAGCCTGAAATTGCCCTATTCGGATGAGCGCGTGATCCACTTCGGCCTGATCCCGAGGGCACACAGGAGCATTTTTGTGATCAATGAGATCCCCGACCTGCAGCCCAGGATCCAGGTATCCCTGTTCAACATCCTGCAGGAAGGGGACATCCAGATCAGGGGATTCAAAATGCGGCTGCCCCTGGATATCCAGTTTGTCTTCACCGCCAATCCGGAAGATTATACGAACAGGGGGTCGATCATCACACCGCTCAAGGACCGGATCGAAAGCCAGATCCTGACACACTATCCGAACACGATCGAGGATGCCAAACAGATCACGCATGCCGAGGCCATCCTGACCAAAGAACAGAAGGAAAAAGTGCGCATGCCGGACCTGCTCCGCAACCTGCTGGAAGAAATCAGTTTCCAGGCCCGCGAGAGCGAGTTCGTAGACGAAAAGTCCGGTGTCTCTGCGCGGATGAGTATATCCGGGTACGAAAACCTGTACAGCACTGCAGAACGGCGGATGATCCTGAACCATGAAGACAGGACCACTGCCCGGGTCATTGATTTCTGGGGTGTCATCCCCGCGATCACCGGAAAGATCGAGCTGGTCTATGAAGGAGAACAAATGGGCCATTATGGTGTCGCGCTCAAGCTCCTTGGCAATGCGATCAAGGCGTTGTTCCTTGAGATCTTTCCCCACCCGGAAAAGATCAAAAGGGGCAGGGAAAGAGATCCTTACGGCGTCATCCGGGCATTTTTCTCAAGCGGGAAAAAAGTAGAACTGCAAAATGATGATCCCGATGAAAAATATGCAAAAATCCTTAATGCCATACCCGGCCTGGATGACTTGCTGAATAGTTTCAAGATCGAAGATGCAGACCGGCTGACATACAAGGAATTCATCATGCATGCCATGTCGGAATTTGATGTGATCTCAAAGGAAGTACTCCAGGGCCGCATCGCGTTCAATGATCCGCTTGCAGACATGCTCGGTGACATCGACGAAGACGAGGATGAGGATGATGAGCAATGGAATTAAGTATGTCCCTTTAACGAATTCATAACACACGGGATACTTCCAATTTCGTTTATCTTTGGGCAGTTTTTATCAGCCGGGCCGGTCTGCGGGATCGGTTCTCCGGCTTTCGTTCACTGAAATCCAGCACACGTGGCCATATTCATCTTCCTGATAATCAGCTACCTCCTGTTATCCATCACCCTTTACCTGATCTTTCCAAAAGCGAACGTTGCAGCCTGGAAGGGGTTGGTGCCCGGACTGAATTTTGTCGAGTGGGCCAGGATCATCGGAAGGAAGCCCGCGTACGCGCTCTGGCTCCTCTTTCCGATCGTGAATATTTTCATTTTCTGCGGCATGGCCGTGGATATGGTCAGGTCATTCGGACTGTATAAATTCATCCACAGTGCAGCAGCCGTGATCTATGCGCCAGCCATTTTTGCGTATATCAAGTCCAAAGACCTCGCATACGGGGGACCGACACTGGTCAGGGAACAGGAATACAAGGAACAGATTGAACAGGCCAGGGCAAACAATCAAACCCGGTTGTACAAAAAACTGGTCAACAACAACCCGTATCGAAAATCTGCCACGCGTGAATGGACCGAGGCGATCGTCTTTGCCGTCTTTGCTGCTGCCTTCATCCGGCTGTTCCTGATCGAAGCCTACAAGATACCGACGCCTTCCATGGAGGGCTCCCTGCTGGTCGGTGATTTCCTCTTTGTGAGCAAGGCACATTACGGGATCCGTACGCCGATGACCCCTGTCATGGTGCCCTTGCTGCACAACCGGATCCCGATCCTGAACACAGAGTCATACCTGGAGAAACCGAACCTCCCGTATTACAGGCTTCCGAAACTGGAGTCCGTAGACCGGAATGAGCCATTTGTGTTCAACTGGCCTGTTGGTGACAGTGTCGTGCTCGCACCTGAACGGTCCTGGGCGATCGGACAGGTAAAGCGCGGTGAAACCGGCTTGCGCAACGCTTCATCACTGGACGTGATTACGCGGCCCATCGACAAGAGGGACCACTACATCAAGCGGTGCATTGCGCTGCCCGGCGATACCCTGCAGATCATCAACAGGGACATATACATTAACGGGGAAAAACAGGAAAAACCTTCAGGGGTCCAGTACCTGTATGAAGTGACAACCAGGACACCCCTGAACAAGGCGAAACTCGAAGAGGAAGGAATCAACATGGATTACTACCGGGGCGGAAACCGCAATATTTTCTTCCTGACCGACGAGCAAAAAGCATGGATGGAAACGATCGCTCCCGACATCAGCATTGAGCACCATGACTTTTCGATCGACCCCGGCAATCCGACAGCAAGGCTCGAGGAACTCAAGTACTTCCCCCACGATCCGAAACACTTTCCGGGATGGACAGTGGACAACTACGGACCGATCGTCATTCCGAAGAAAGGCGTGACGGTCACCCTGACGCCAGAAAATATCGCACTCTATGAGCGGGTCATCAATGTCTACGACCATAATGACTCCTACGAGCGGAAAGGTGATCAGTTCATCGTAAATGGGAAACCCGTCACGGAATACACCTTCAAACAGGATTATTACTGGGCGATGGGGGATAACAGGCACAACTCAGAGGACAGCCGGATGTGGGGCTTTGTACCGGAGGACCACATTGTCGGCAAGCCGCTCTTCATCTGGTTCTCCACAAAAAAAGGAGATATGCGCAACGGCATCAACTGGAAACGGATATTTACTTCAGCAAACAAAATGTAAACTTCAGGCGCAGGCATGCACATCTCGATCTTGAAAATCCAAACGCTGTTCCTTCTATGCTGTGTCGGTGCTTTAGCCTTAGCGCAGGTACCCGAAACGGACCTCTATCTCTTTCAACTCACGGAACAGCCAGCAGGATCGATTCATGTGCATTCGCCGGAATACCTGAGTGGTTTCAACAAGGGGGGCTATACCAACCAGCCCTGCTTTGTCACCGACAGGGAGCTTTATATCTCCGTACGCAAGAAGGAGGACAATCAAAATGATCTGTACGCAATCCAGATAGACAACCGCACCATCCGGAGGGTTACGGATACCCCGGACAGCGAATTCTCCCCCACCCTGTTTCCGGATCGTGCCCGGATCGGCTGCGTACGCCAGACGACAAAAGGGCCAAACAGGCAAAATCTTGTGGTTTTTCCCGTTGATCAGTCGGAAAACGGGCGCATCTTGCTGCCCGATGTAGAAAACATTGGCTACTTCTGCCCGATGGATGCAGGGATCATCGCCCTCTTTCTCGTGGAAGATCAAAGCAGGCTAGCTTTCTCTGACCCGACTACCGGGAACACGGAGCCCAGGTTGTCAAATATCGGCAGGTGCCTGCGCCTTGACCCCGATGGCAACCTGGTCTACGTGCATAAATACACGGATGCATACTGGTACCTCAAATCTTATGATCCGATTCAGAAAAGGTCGGGGATCATTACAGAAACCCTGCCCGGGGAGGAGGATTTTTGCCTGGACAAGCGAGGGCGGGTCTTTATGGGAAAAGGATCAAAACTCTATATGCACCCCGGAACAGAAGACGGTGACTGGAATGAGATCAGTGACCTTTCCGTATACGGAGTTGGCAATATTACACGTTTGGCACTCAATGGAAACAACCAATTGGCCTTGATCAGCACACATGAATAAAATGGGTACAATAAACAGGATCCGATTCATTTTTTTTGACAATTGGCACAAGGTACGAAAGGCCGTAATCCGCTCAGTTCAGTTGGACGGGATACGCTTGTTTTTCCTGCCTTTCTTTTTGATGTGTTTTGTCAATTCCCAGGCTGTACATGCCTCCGGGCACAAAGAAGTTTCATGGATCCTCCAGACCACCGATGCCCTTGGGGTGATAGATTTTTGCGATCAGGCCAAAATGCTCGAATGCAGGCAGATCTTCGATTCTCCAGACATTTTCCTTGTCAGCTATACCGGCAAGGACCTTGAGGTAGAAATCCCGGGGGAAATTGCATACCTGTCCAACCTGCCTGCCACCACCGTGATTTACAGGAACAGGCGTGTAATGACCAGGAGCACGAACCCGAATGATCCGTTCTTCCTGCAGCAATGGGACATGAACAGGATCGATATGCCCCTGGCCTGGGACATTACCACTGGAGGGATCACAAAGAAGGGGGACACCATTGTCGTGGCTGTCCTGGATGATGGCTTTGACCTGACCCACGATGACCTCAAGGGAAACATCTGGTATAACCGGGAGGAAGTGCCCGGGGACGGGATCGACAATGACCAAAACAATTACATTGACGACTATGCGGGCATTTACCTGGATACAGGCAATGACGACCACCCCCTCGACGCACATGGTGTGAATGTGTGCGGCATCATCGGGGCTAAAGGCAATAATGATTTTGCGATCAGCGGTGTCAACTGGAATGTCAAAATGATGCTTGTCAGCGGGATCAGCTTTGAATCCGATATCATCGAAGGATACCGGTATATCCTTGAAATGCGGAAACGGTACAATGAATCGAATGGGGCACAAGGCGCTTTTGTCGTCACGACAAACCTGTCTGCAGGTATCGATAATGCATTTGCCGAGGACCACCCGATCTGGTGCCAGCTTTACGAGCAGCTGGGACAGGCCGGGATCCTGAATGTGGCCGCAACAGCGAACAAGAATATTGATGTAGACTCGGATGGGGACATGCCCACGACCTGTACCAGTGATTTCCTGGTCAGTGTCACGAACCTCAACGAAGATGATGTGAAGGCATCAAATGCGGCATTCGGACCAATCCATATTGACCTGGGCGCCCCCGGCACCTCAACATTGACCACCGATCTGGGGAATGGCACAAAGAATTTTCCGGGAACTTCAGCAGCAACCCCGCACGTTAGTGGTGTCGTTGCATTGATGTATGCAGCTGCTTGCGAGGGATTTATCGACAAGGTGAAGACAGAACCTGCGCTTGCCGCACTTGATATCCGGTCCATGCTTCTGAGCGGGGTCGATGAAAATGCGAGCCTGTCAGGTAAAACACGCACCGGAGGACGGCTGAATGCGTTTAATGCCCTGCTCGGCCTGGCAGATGTCTGCGGCGGAACCTCCGGAGAACTGGATATCGTCAGCATCTGGCCAAGTCCCACGACAAACGGCCGTGTGACGGTCCAGTTTGAAACACCGGACAATGAACCGGTCGATTTCATGATTGTGGATGTACTGGGGCGTGTGATCCATGAACAAACCATTCAGGATCCCCTGTTTTCCGTAAAGCAGGTTCAGGTTTCGACAGCGGGATTCCCCATTGGCATCTATTTTGCAACCATCCGGAAGGGAAAAGATGTAAAATCTGCGAAATTTTTCGCTTTCTGAGGAATTCTGGCGTTTGATAATCCGCCAAATAAATATATCTTTGCGTCCGCTTAAAGGTAACCGACAGGGTTCCTGGCGTTTTGAGGCTTCGTAGCTTAACTGGATAGAGCACCTGACTACGGATCAGGAGGTTGCAGGTTCGAATCCTGCCGAAGTCACTCTCTATCAGCGGATACGGATCATAAAGAAGAAAAAAACTGAACAATGTCCAGAGTATGTCAATTAACGGGTAAAAGACCGATCACGGGAAACCATGTTTCCCACTCGAATACGAAAGTAAAGCGTCGTTTCCTGCCGAATTTGCAGAAAAAACGGTTTTTCATTCCCGAGACGGATCAGTGGGTGACCCTGAAGGTTTCCAGCAAGGCGATCCGGACAATCAACAAATTGGGGATCTACGCCTACCTGAAGAAACTTGAAAGGAAAGGTGTGGACACCGGCGTAAAACTGAAAGGATAAAATCAGAGGATCATGGCAAAGAAAACGAAAGGTAACCGGATTCAAATCATCCTGGAATGCACTGAGCACAAGCAAAGCGGCATGCCGGGCACAAGCAGGTACATCACACAGAAAAACAGGAAAAACACGCCGGACAGGTTGGAATTGAAAAAATATAATCCGATCTTGAAGAAAGTAACTGTACACAAAGAAATCAAATAATCATGGCTAAGAAAGTTTCCAAAAACGCGAGAGTCGCACAACGGGCCCAAAATGCCGGTTCAGGCCGGGATTTCGTAAAAGTTGTGAAAAGCATCAAGGACCCGAAAACGGGGAAATATTCCTACAAAGAAGTGATGATCCACAAAGAGGATGTGAAGGATTTCTTTGCACAAAAATAACCCTCCTTGTGTGAGGAGGCCCTCGGGGCTTCCGACATCCATGATATGATGTCACAACAGGACAGAAAAAGGCGTTTGTTTGAACACAAATGCCTTTTTTTGTTTTTCACCTCATCAAAAAGCATGAATACGCATGAGTTTTTTCAATAAATTTTTCACGAAGGACAAGGAGCAGGAACTGGACAAGGGGCTGGAAAAAACCAAAACCAGCATTTTCGGCAAGATCTCCAAGGCGATTGCCGGCAAATCGAAGGTCGATGAAGAATTCCTCGATGA
>JARQTN010000014.1:6602-10061 GCA_029976695.1 Lewinellaceae bacterium | reverse complement strand
TGCGCCCAGCAACCCCACACGCACGAAGAGGAGAAACCTGACATCGCCGAGCTGACAAAAACCTTCCAAGCCATGGAAGATGCCTACGCCAAAGCACAGAGTTCAAAAGATGCAGAAGGTGTGATCGTGTATTACGCAGATGATGCCCAAAACCTGCCAAACAACCAGCCCGTTGTGAAGGGCAAAGCAGCTATCCTTGAAAGGATCAAAAAAGACATGGCGACAGATTCATCAGGCAATGTCACGACATTCAAAGTAATGGAAGTATTTGCAGCCGGTGATCTCGCGGTGGAGATCGGTAAATCAACCACAAAAAATGCCGGCGGAGAGGTTGTCAATTCCGGAAAGTACATGTCCCTGTTTGAAAAACGGGATGGTAAATATGTATGCATCCGGGATATCTGGAACAATGATCGTCCGCAAGAAATGGAGTAACATTTCATCACAACGGTTATTGTATTTACTCCATCCATGCAGGGATGGCTGGTTACCAGATCGTAGATTCTGTTGAATAAGCCATTTGCATATTCTCCAGCACGCATGACAGGGATCATAATCCTGCCTGTCTGTGATCAATACACCTAAAGCAAAAGATGCAGAGTTTTAGAACTGGTGTATGTGGCCCGGACAAGTAGCTATATAAAACTGAACCCATGCGAGCTCCTAAACTTCGTATTCTTGACTGGCTGAACGAAACCGGAAAGATCTCGGCTTTCGGACTGCAGTTCTTCCGCATGGCATTTCACAGGCCTTTCGAGACCCGCGAATTCTTCAGGCAGTGTTATCTCATAGGCGTCAACTCGATCTTCCTTGTGGTTACCACAGGCTTTATCATGGGCCTTGTACTGACCCTGCAGGTCCGGCCCACCATGATCGATTTCGGCGCAGAGGGGTATATCCCGTCGATGGTTGGGATTGCCATTGTGCGGGAGATCGGACCGGTCGTTACGGCACTGATCTGCGCCGGGAAGATTGGCTCCAGCATTGGTGCAGAGCTGGGATCCATGCGCGTGACAGAACAGATCGCAGCCATGGAAGTGTCCGGTACAAATCCATTTAAATACCTCGTGGTGACGCGCATCTGGGCCTGTATCCTGATGATGCCACTCCTGGTGATCCTGGCTGACACAATCGGGATCTTCGGTTCGTACCTCATTGAAAACCTGAAGGGCGATGTCAGCATGACCCTGTATTTCAACAAAGTCTTCAATACCCTGGATTTCAATGACCTGATGCCTGCCACGATCAAAACCTTTTTCTTCGGTTTTGTCATTGGCGTTGTGGGCTGCTATAAGGGGTATTATTCTAAAAAAGGAACAGCCGGTGTAGGCTATGCCGCGAATTCCGCCGTCGTGCTGGCCAGCCTGCTGCTTTTCATCGTGGATTTCCTGGCGGTTTTGATCGCAGATGCCTATTATGCCGCCGTATGATTTTTTTGACTGTACATTGAAATGGAATACAAGGAACACATACAGAATTCTGACAGCAGGGGCAACCCTGAAAAAGTCGCACCCCTGGTCAAAATCCGCGGCCTGAAAAAATCCTTTGGCACCAACCAGGTCCTGCGGGGATTTGACCTCGAACTGTTTCCGGAAGAAAACCTGGTGATCGTGGGCAAATCCGGTTCTGGAAAGTCTGTTCTTATCAAATGCCTGGTGCGCCTGGAGGAAGTGGATGAAGGAGAAGTCATCGTGTTCGGCAAGTCCATCCCGGATCTTGACCAGGAAGCACTGGACCAGATCAGGACGGATGTGGGCTTCCTTTTCCAGGGTAGCGCATTGTACGATTCCATGACGGTCAGGGAAAACCTGCGCTTTCCCCTGCGCAGGCACAGAAAGCGCATGAAGGGTTTTGACGAAGAATCCCTGATCCGGGAAAACTTGCGCAGTGTCGGCCTCGAACATACGATCGACCTGATGCCTGCGGAACTGTCCGGGGGAATGAAACGCCGCGTGGCCCTGGCCAGGACGCTGATCCTGAATCCCAGGATCATTATTTATGACGAACCGACCAGTGGGCTGGACCCGATCACTTCAAACGAGATCGTACAGCTCATCATGCGCATACAGCGCGAATCACATACGGCATCTATCATCATCACACATGACATGGACTGTGCCCGGGTGATCGCAAACCGGATGATCATCCTCATCGAGGGCATCAATTATGCGGAAGGGACCTATGAAACGCTGTCCTCTTCCAGCGATCCGAAGATCAGGGCATTTTTCAAGGAAGTACAATACAACACAGATCATGGCTAGGAAAACGAAGGACTATATCAAACTGGGCATCTTTGTCATCACCTCACTCGTGTTATTCACCATCGCAGTGTATTACATCGGCAACAGGCAAAACCTGTTCGGCGAGAACTTCAGGATCAGCTCCGTTTTCCAGAATGTCAATGGCCTGCAGAAGGGAAACAGTGTCCGGTATGCCGGGATCAATGTCGGCATTGTGAATGACCTGATCATCGAGAATGACTCCTCCATCCGGGTCATCATGCTCCTGGAGTCCAGGGTCCAGGAATATATCCGGAAGGATGCCGTGGCCAATATCAGTACAGACGGGTTGGTGGGAAACATGATCGTCAATATCACACCCGGAAACGGAAACCTTCCGAAGGTAAATGAAGGGGATGTGATCCGGTCCTATTCGCGGATTGATCCCGACGATGTCCTCAACACCCTGGGCAATACGACGGAAAACGTGGCACTCCTCACCTTGAACCTCCTTGAAATTGCCGAAAAGATCAACGAGGGACAGGGTGCGCTGCCCATGATGATCAACGACTCGACCCTGGCATCAGACCTGAAATACGCAGTGCGAAACCTTACAGTTACCACGCAAAACCTGAATGCACTCAGCAAGCAATTGAATGCCACGGCAAAGGAACTGACCGATGGAGACGGCCTGATTGCATACCTGTTGAAAGACACCACTTTTGAAGAACGGGTCACATCCATGACAATGGGCTTGGATTCCCTGATCAGGTATCGCACAGAACCCATCCTCCATAACCTGGATGCCACAAGCCAGAACCTTGAGGTAGCAAGTAATGACCTGAACCAGATCATCCGCCAGATCGATGTGACGGAAGGATTTGTGGGGACCATGCTCAAAGACACAATGGTTTCAAATGAATTCAAACAGATCGTTGGAAACCTGCACGAAGGCACGCTGATGCTGAACGAAAACCTCGAAGCGATGCGGTCGAATTTTCTCCTCAGGGGCTATTTCAAAAAGCAGGAAAGGATGGAGCGGCGGGAAGCCCGGAAGAAGAAGTAAAGGATGCAAAAATTGGATTTGATATTGCGTATCTGTTTATAGCCAAGGGTCCCCTGGTACATGTTCCGGCGGGGCTGTTCCACAGAGGGCCACTGAGAAGACACTGAGGTTCACTGAGTCATAAATCTGTGTCTATAAGTTCGCTTTTCTCAGCGAACCTCTGTGTCTACTTTG
>JARQTN010000014.1:0-6502 GCA_029976695.1 Lewinellaceae bacterium | reverse complement strand
TGAGGAGACGCAGAGGTTCACCGAGTGATAAGCATCCAGAAGTTCCCTTTTTCTCCGTGCCACTCTGTGTCTACTTTGCGCAACTCTGTGAAATAGCTATGATGAAATATTTATGCGGCTTATGGTTGAAACTTGATAAGAATAATGCACATGATGCCTTTTGATATTTCAGATCATCCAACTCACCTCATCAAATAATGCCCGACGCTCCAGTTTTTGCCTTCTTTGTATCCAAAGACCTCAGCGCAGGACATGAAAAATACCCGCCAGTGGTTCCAGAATTTCACCGCATCCGTTCCGTATTCTTTCCTGAACAGGGGGAATAGTTCAGCTTTCCGCGCATCCATTTTCCGGAGCCAGGCTTCCAGGGTCTTTTGATAGTGCGTGCCCGGGATATTCCAGTACTCGATCACCTGGAAGATGTCACTGAACTGGTATGGCAACTCAGGGCACGGCATCATGCCTCCGGCAAAAAAATTGTACGCCATCCAGTCAGAGGGGTCATCTCCATCATACAGGTAAGGTTTTCCATCATACGTAAAAATATGGATGAACAGCCTTCCATCGGCCTTGAGCCAGTTTTTGATCCTTGACAAAAGCGCCCCCCAGTTGCGCATATGCTCAAACATCTCCACAGATACGACCCGGTCAAATTGCCGGTCAATCGCGAAATTGTTCATGTCTGCCGTAATGATATTCAGGTTACCGAAGCCCTTTTCCTGGATTTTCTGATCGATAAATGCTTTCTGTGTAGCAGAATTTGAGACGGCTGTGATCTGGGACCCGGGAAAATGCTCTGCCATGTACAGGGACAGCGATCCCCATCCACAGCCCAACTCGAGCACATCCATGCCATTCTCAATGCCGGCGCGGGCACAGGTAAGTGCAAGCATTGCTTCCTCTGCACGATCAAGATCATCATCCTGTATTTCATCGGGCCAGAAACAGCTGCTGTATTTCATCCGTTTTCCAAGCACCTTTATGAAGAAGGCGGTTGAGACCTCATAATGCTGCAGGTTGGCTACATCCGGCTGCAGGGCAATAAGTTGGCCTTCCAATTGTTTCACGAAGTCAGCCAGGAAGGATTCCCGATTAGAATTCAACCGCTGGTCATCTTCAATTCGCTGCCTGCACAATCCGCGCACATGCCAGCGGATGAGAGCATCCGGGAATATACCGGTCGCTAAAAGCCTGTGGGAAATGGGTATTGACATGGAATATCCGTTGAGAGTCTTATCTTGAGAGGACCAATCTAAACACTTTTTATGTACCGGGCCTTTTTTCTCATTTGGCTTTTCTACGGCGGATCATTGATCACCTTTGCCCAAACCCCTCCGGAAGTAAAAGCGCTCGTTGATTCTGCCAGGCAATATTACTACAAAGACGGACAGAAAACGCTGGCATTCAGCAGGAAAGCCTTCCGCCTTTCTGAAGAAGCGAATAATTATTGGGGAAAACTGAATGCGCTCCAGTTGATCGGGGAAGGCTATTTCACGTTAGGTAAGCTGGACAGCGCCATGCACCAGTTTGAACAGGCCATGGTACTGGCCAAAAAGGAAAATGACGGTGCGGAGATCGCGAATAATTATATCTCGTTTGCTTCGATTAAAACTGAAATGGGTGATTACAATGAAGCCATCGACTTTTATCAACTGGGCATTGAAAAACAGGTTGAGATCGGGGATTCATCTGGCATGTGCGATGCCTGGCTCAGAAAAGGAAATGTCTATTCAAGCCAGGGAAACCATCCAAAGGCCACCGAGGCGTACCTGACGTCATTGCGCATTTGCGAAGCTGCAGGAAGGAAACAGATGGTTGGGTATAATTATGGATCACTTGCCATTATCCATGACAAGCGGGACGAGTATGCAAAGGCTGAAGAATACTATGATAAGGCACTGGATGTATTCAAGTCAATTTCGGATGATTATGCCGTTGCCTCTGTGCTGAACAACAAGGGCATCATGTACAAGAACATTGGCTCCTATCAGAAAGCGATTGACGCGTATGAAGAATCCCTCGCCCTGTTTACCAAAATCGGGGTCGCCCGCGGCCGGAATGCCTGCCTGACAAACCTGGGCATCCTGCACAATGAGCTGGGTCAATATGAGCTCGGAACTTCCTACAGCCTGCAGGGGCTTGCCCTGGCACGGGAACTCAACAACCAGGAAAGCGAACAGGACAACTTGAATGCACTGGCCAGGTCATCCCTTGGGCTGGGGGATGATAACCGGGCACTCCGGTATGCCGGGGAAAGCAAGGTACTCGCCGATGACCTGGGCTCCCTGGAAAAAATGCGGGATGTGGAAGAGACTTATTCCATGATCTACAGGAAAACGGGACAATATGAAAGGGCGCTTGATCACTATGAGCGTTTCGTCACATACAAGGACAGCGTGGTCAACCTGGAACAATCCCGCCAGGTCAATGAGCTGACCATGATTTACGAGACCGAAAAAAAGGACTCTGAGATCCGGATCCTGGAGAAAAATGCAGAGATCGACCGGATCAGGAAAACAGGGCTTGGGATCGGCCTCACCCTGTCACTGATCGCCGGGATATTGCTCGTATTCCAGCAGGTTCAAAAGCGAAGGAAAGACAAACAGATTTTTTCACAGCAGCAGGAAATCGAAATACAAAAACGGAAAAATGCAGAGCTGGAAAATGAAAGGCTCAATACGGAACTTGCGTTCAAACAAAAAGAGCTGACAGCAAAAGTCCTCCAGCTTGCCCGAAAAAATGAATTTCTTCAGGACCTTCAGCAGCGGGTGAATGTGATTCGGAACAATGCCGTCGGCAAAACACAAAGCGAAGTCCGCCGTCTGGAGCGGACCATCAGCAGGGATGTGGAGTCCGAAACAGACTGGGATGACTTCCTTTCGTCCTTCAAAGAGGTACATAAGGACTTCACCAGTGACTTTGTCAAGCAATATGACGGCCTTTCAAAAAACGACCTAAAACTTGCCTGCCTGATGAAAATGAACCTGGATTCAAACAAGATCGCCCAGCTCCTCAACATCACGACCGATGGCGTCAAGAAAGCCCGCTACCGCCTCCGCAAAAAGATGGAGCTGGAGTCAGATGTGAACATCCAGGAATACCTGATCGCATTTCCCGATCGCACCGGTGCTTGATCAAGTATAAACCAAAGTATAAAGCGCCGGCTTTCAATCCGGCGAAGCTTTAATTTTCCACGAACCAAAAGAGCAGGTAAATCTCAATTTTTAATCGGGTCCCAATGCCCAGGTTTCACAGCCCAAATGTCTCCCGACGATCACTGCGCTCTGTCGGGATCTCCGCTTTGCTACGAAATTTCCAAACCTCCCACCTTTGGGGTGGATTTTCTCTCAGACCTGCAAATCCATACCCCAATAACACCGGATTCTAATCCGGTGAACCTGAAGGCATTCTGAATTTCAAGCAAATAATACCCTAGAGCACTCATTCATATAATAAAATATACTATGTATTAACAATTCATTATTAATCATTAATTATCAATTATTCCCCTGTCCACCCTTTGTCCACCCCTGATTTTTGCTTTGGTTGCTGAACACGTGCACATTTGCTTCCGTAAGCAGAAATGCAATTGTTCATTTAAAACCTCAAATGATGAAAAAATTACTGATCGCTGGTTTATGCACACTATTTTTTATTTCCTGCCAGAAGGACAGCACTGTCGGACCTTCCGAAGTGCCCACCGGGAGCTTTGAAGAAGTGATCTCGGCAGGCGGGGATTTCGCCCCAGTCCCGGAATCGAATGACCTCGTAGAAACGAAAATGGAAAATGATGACCGTGACGGCGAATTGTGGCGGTGCACCACAGAAACCTATGAAGCAAACTATGGCGGTGGCGGAGACCAGGGCTTCCCGCAGTTCAACCCGAATGCATCGGTCGTATACCCGGGCAACCTGCTGCAGGGAAAAACGCTCAACAAGGCAACCCCCTCAGTCATTTCCATTCCACGGGCGGGCGGGACGATTTCCATTGACATTTTCGACGGCAGTTCACGTTCATTTTTCGAAGTTGAAGAGGTCACCAAAAGTGCGATCGGGCAGGCGGCGAACAATATTATCGCAGGCTCAACCGGATCGATCCCGGCAAACCTTGATTTCAGTTACGAAACGATCTACAGCCGCGAGCAGCTTGCCGTCTCGTTAGGCGTGGATTACCATACCGCATTTTCCTCCGTGGAGGCAAACCTGTCCTTCAGCAGTGACCGGGAATACAACCGGACGATTGTCAAACTGAACCAGAGCTATTACACGATGAGCTTTGACCTGCCAACTTCCTACGACGACCTGTTTGCCCAGGGAGTGACGCCGCAGGACCTGGCAAAATACGTCCAGCCAGACAACCCCGTGACCTATATTTCCGATGTGACGTATGGCCGTATCTACTACCTGCTGGTTGAGACCACCTCCTCTGTGGAAGAGATGGAAGCAGCGATTACAGGTTCTTTCAGCGGCGTGGGCGGTACCGGTGGAGGTGCCGAGGCAGAAGTGGATAAGCTCTCACAGCTAAAGAATATGCGCATCAAGCTGTTCGCATTCGGCGGTGATGCGGCAACCACGATCCTGACCATCGCTGATCCGGGAAACCTGAACGCGCTTGCAGACCTGTTGGCCGAGAGTACCGATATCAGGACCGGCAAGCCGATCTCTTATGTGGTGCGGTCTGCCTATTCCAATGAAATCGTTTCCGTTGCCCTCAATACTCGATATGATGTCACAAAATGCGAGGCATTGAACCCGAACGGCCCGCCATTGCCATACATGGAACACTGGACGGGCATCCTGACCACTTTCGGCCCGGTTGGCGCAGCGTTCAGTGTGGATGGCACGACTTCATTCTACCTGTTCAATGAAGCAGGAGATGAGTTCCTGGTTTCCACACAGGATGAGCTGAAGGGGCCCTTCCCGCTCAGCGAACTGGGTGACGGTACGTGTCCGTTAAAGGACATTGGAGCAGGTGCATATATTGAGAGCACCAGCCTGGGAGACGGTACAGTCATGCTTTTTGACAAAAGTGGTGTCAGGTACACCTATTTGTTCCTGGATACCGGCAGGTTCCTCGGCGTGGAAGATATCACCGGTTTTGGGGCGGCCAACAACAATGGCCAGGGAGACTGCCCGTTCAATCTCACCGGGATCAGCGCCATGTTGAGTTATGACAAAAAAGAGGATTCTCCCGGCTACTGGCTTGACCTGAGGATGGTGTTTGAAAAGAATACACGGCGGTATTCGATTTTCGACAGGAGGACCAACACATTTGACGGCGTGCGTTACATCGATCAGTTTGTGCTCAACAATCAATTTCCTTTTGAAGGGAGCGTAGCTGCAGCAGCAGGCTTTGAGCTGGACAATACAAGATACAGGTTGATCTTTAACGAAAAGGGCGATAAATATGTGGTGGCCGTACCCACCTTTCAAGGCGGGTATTATTTAGGTCCGTTCGGCCTTTAAAGCAAACCAGCTTTCAGCAGAGATCGGGGCCTCAGGGCCCCCTTCTTTTTTTCTTCCGCTCCAGCGAGATCACCGTCACACTCCACACGATAAACACGGCCCCAATCCACTGCTGCCAGACCAGCCTTTCCCCCAAGAAAAGATACGCCAGCGTGATTGTGGAAATGGGCCCGACGCTGGCGATGATTGCCGTCTTGCCCGCCCCGATCCGCTGGATCGCAAAATTGATCAGGTAGGAGGGCAGGACGGTGGCCAGGATCCCCATGGCAACGCCGTATCCATAGACCGGCAGGTCAAGGGAAAAGAAATGATTCACCGGCATAGTGCCCAGGTAATGGAAGATCACGAACGTACAGGCCAGGATCATCACGATACTGGTATACCGTGAGGTCCCGAACCGGGGGATCAGGCGCTGGCTGATGACCATATAGACCGCATAGCATATGGCACACAGCAGGATCGCCCCGGCACCCAGCCAGAATTCCCTTGATATCGAGAATGACCCAAACTGCGGGCTGAATACCCAGACCAGGCCGACATAGGACAAGAGGAGTGCGAAAAGCACCTTCCGGGTCATCAGCTCCCTGTAAAAAATGCGCAGGATCAGCACGATGAATGTCGGGTAGGTGAACAGGATCAACCTTTCAATGCTGGCATCCACGAACTGCAGCCCCCAGAAGTCCAGGAAGCTCGCGGAATAGTAACCGAGGAATGCGGATACCACAATACCTGCCCAGTGCCTTTTTTGCAGCGTCCCAAAGCCTGCCTTTTTGGACATCAGGAGGATGAAAATGTACACTGGAAGGGCGGTCAGCATCCGGATCGTGAGGAGGGAAACGGTATCGACCGGGTACAGGTATGCGAGCTTGACGAAAACCGCTTTCGTCGAGAAGAGGAGTGAGCCGATGACGGCCAAAGCGATGCCTGTCTGCTGTGTTTTCATCATGCTTTCACGCTGCGGGGTGTCATGCATTTGCGAAACACCCCGTTTTCAGGAATTACTGTGAGGTCATATGGTTCAAGTATCCGAATAAAT
>JARQTN010000013.1:9011-10126 GCA_029976695.1 Lewinellaceae bacterium | reverse complement strand
CCCCCGATCGGGACAAACAGCAGGTCATATCCGATGGAAAACATGATCGGGTGCCACCTGGCTTTGCCGTTGCTGTGTCCATAGAGGCTTCTTGCCCGCACTGCATTGAGGTATTCATCCCCGGGGCCTGCCTTGAAACGGGCAATGTCCTCGGGCCGCATGAGTGCTTCAATTTCGGGTGGGATGTCGGGGACGGTAAATTCCTGGGTGAACTCAGGCGTTTCTTCGATGGGGTTCATTTCCGTTTTTTCACAGGCTGTATAGATCAGCATGCCGGCAAAAACCATGAGGAGGAACAAGATTCGTTTCATTGTGTGAAATTTATGGGTTAGGTAATTAAAGAACACCATAAATCTCGGCAGGTCAGGTCCGTAATGTGTTGCAGTGAGTCCCAAAAGCGTTGCACTGTGTGCCAAATGCCGGTCTCAGGTCGGTGAGGTGACTGAACTCGGGGTGTAGCCGAATTCCTCTTTAAAGGCCCGGCTAAACGACGAACGGTTTGGGATGCCGACTTCAAAAGCGACCTGGCTGATATTGAGATTGGTGGTTTTGAGGAATTCCATGGCTTTATGCAGCCGGTATTTCCGGATATACCGGTCAACAGGAAGATCGGTCAGTGCTTTCATCTTCCGGTACAGCTGTGTCCGGCTCATGCCCACTTCCCTGCTGCAAATTTCGACACCGAATGCCTGGTCGTCCAGGTGCCGGTCGATGATGCCGTGGATTGTTTCCATGAACCCGTCTTCCATCGCAAACTGGGTCTCGGCCGGTTTCTGCAGCAGGTTTTGGGAGAGATACCTCTTCTGCAGGATCCTGCGCTGCTCCAGCATCTTGCGCAGCCGGATGCGCAGCTCCCGCTTGTCGAACGGTTTGGGCAGGTACGCCTCGGCCCCAAGTTCCAGCCCTTCAAGTTTGGACGGCATATCCGCCCTTGCCGTCAGGAGGATGACAGGGATGTGGCTGGTTCTGATATCTGCTTTGAGTTTTCCAAGCATTTCAAATCCGTCCATTTCGGGCATCATCACATCGCTGATGATGATGTCGGGGATCTCCGCACGGGCCTTTTCAAGCCCCAATGCGCCATTCAGCGCAGACAGCACGCGGTATTCCCCTGA
>JARQTN010000013.1:0-8911 GCA_029976695.1 Lewinellaceae bacterium | reverse complement strand
AGTTTTGCCAGGCTCAGCATCTGGTTGACCAGGCGGAGCAGGCGTTTCCCGTTTTTCCGGATCGTGTCCATGCTTGACCTGGTCTCATCATCCTTGTACCTGACCTGGTCGGCCATGCCGAGGATCAGTGTGATCGGTGTCCGGAACTCGTGCGTGATGTTTGTGAACAGGCGGTTCTTTGTTTCGTCCAGCTCCTTCAGGCGTTCTTTTTCGCGGATCTCGTATTGTCCCCAGGTATTGAAATAATACACGATGAAGACCAACTGTGCGGTTGCCATCCATGTCAGGTTCATGGCAAAGAAGGTCCGGTTGATGACTGGTGTCATGGACGGATGCACATTAAGGTATGGGTCAAGAATAACCAATATGATCAATCCTGCCAGGTAAAAGAGCGCAATGGCCACACTTGATTTCATATCCCTGAAGGGCGCGCTCATAAACACACAAAAAACTCCTAGTAAAACCAGCCCGCCTGAATCAAGCGGACCACCCATCCAACCGGCCATAACGAGGGTGACGAGAATATAGGCATACAGTTGCGGGATAAATGAACGCTTAAAGTTTATCCTGGTTCCGTAAAGGAACATGGTAATGATAAACATGGTGATCAGGATAAAACCGTAACTCAGAAAAGTCCCTGCCTCCATGATAAATCCCAGGATTGTCAGGATAATGGTTCCGAGAAAATTATATGCTGACCAATAAAAGGAGGTCTCCTTTACGAGCGCTTCTTCATATGTGAGATTTGGATCGGCAATATACGTTCTGACCCTGGCCCGGATCAAATCAGTGATACTCCGTTTTTGAGTAGCGTTCCCCACGGCCCTGCAGTTGTTGATGAGGAGTGTTCAGATGCTCTGTTAATTTACGGCTTTTTCCATTCACTTTCTACCCGAGTACCCTGATCTGTTGCGGATGATTATGAAGGAACAGAAAAAAATGGAGCCTCTTGCAAAGCTCCATTGTTTGGGGTCAACACATTTCCGGGGCATTCATCGCCGCCAAATGTCAATTCCACTAAAATTATGGTTTCTAACTTGTGCTGTCTGCCAACGGCTCAAAAACGCATGATCAATAATGGACCCATCCAAGCGTAATGACTTCTGATGCTCCTTGTCCTGTTACTGGATCGGGATAGGTTTCAGCGGGTGTGTACATCACAGAAACCTCCCATCCAAATGCGCCTTCATAGACACCTGTGCTTTGATCCCCGATATATTGCCCATACCTGTAGAAAATGATATCGCCATTATCATTGTATTGAAAAGGCGTGCTTTCAGCTGTGAGGGCCAGTGACCCGTTATTCAGCGCATAGAAACCGTTGCCGTATCCTGCAAGACCGTTGGCTCCGCAAAATACCGGGTAATATTCTGCATGTACAGCCTTCCAGAACCAATAGCCGTCAGCGATGGTCTGGCCGGACATGCCAACCTGGTTTGCGATGCAATCGGGGGTATTAATGTCAGGTGGTGCCATCGGGCCTACGCAGAAAACAAATTCACCTGGTGCGCATGAATACCCGATCGGGGCAAACTGCAGGAAATAGTCAAGTTGCATGATCACAGGGTGCCAACGCCCACCATTCCAAGAACGGGAACGGATTTGATTCAAATACTTCTCGCCAGGCCCCGCTTTGAATTTTTCAAGTTCATCTGCAGGCATCATGGCTTCAATTTCTGGAGGCAGCTCAGGCACCGTGAATTCAGCAGCCACTTCAGGAGTGTTTTCAATCCGGGTAATCTCCTCTTTTTCACAGGCGGTGATCAGCATCAGGCCCGCCCCGAGGATGAGGATGGTGAATAACTTTTTCATAAACGATAAATTTTGAGTCAGACAATTTGTGAATGCCTGAAAGATCCTCTGAATCCTTATTGGTTGCTTTACTGTGCGAACCAAATACCTTACGGAACGTGCCAATAGGTGGAAATCAGGATGTGGCGGAGATTTCACTCGGGGAATGGCCGAATTCTTCCTTGAATACCCGGCTGAAATAGGACGGGTTGGGCATGCCGACCTCAAGGGCAACTTCGGTCACGTTCATCTCCGTTGTCTTGAATAGCTGCATAGCCAGCTGCAGCCGGAATTTACGCAGGTATCTGTCTGCTGTCGTGTTGGTGAGTGCCCTGAATTTCCGGTAGAGTTGTGTCCTGCTCATACCCAGTCCATGTGCGAGGGCATCGACATTGAAATCAGGGTTGTCCAGGTTTCTCTTGAATATCTCGTGGACATGGCTAATAAACCGGGATTCTGCATCCCCTTTGTCCAGACCGGCATTCAGCAGGTCAGCGGAAAGGAACCTTTTTTGAAGAAGAGCCCTTTGGTCCAGGAGCGATTTCAGCCGGACCTTGAGTTCACGCTGGTCAAACGGTTTGGCAAGGTAAGCTTCTGCGCCTAATTCCAGGCCTTCGAGCCTGGACTGCATGTCTGCTTTTGCCGTGAGCATAACAACCGGAATATGGCTCGTGCGAATGTTTGACTTCAGTTTTCCTAAAAATTCAAATCCGTCCATTTCGGGCATCATGACATCACTGAGGATGATATCCGGAATGCGCTCTTCAGCCATCTTGAGCCCCTCCTTTCCGTTGCCTGCATAAACGACCCTGTATTCCAGTTCAATGAGCGATCCGATATATTTTGCCATGTCAGGGTTGTCCTCTATCACAAGGACGATTGGCCGGTCATCCGGTTCAGGGTCGGCAGGAACAACTTTGAAATGCCCTTCAGGCTGTGAAGGATCCCCTGGATGGTCAAAACTCCATTCTTCAGAATCCGTTTCCGCTTTCCTTGTGATCGGCAGGCTGATCGTGAATGTGCTTCCGATCCCTTCTTCACTTTTCACGGATATCTCGCCGCCCATGATTTTGATGTTCTCCCGGACAAGCGTCAGGCCAATGCCGCTCCCTTCCTGGTGGTGCCTGGAGTCCTGGACCCGGTAAAATCGGTCAAAGATGTGCTCCACCCGGTCAGCCGGGATCCCGACCCCATTGTCTTTCACACACAAAACAAACCTGTCATTGGTCCCGTCCTGTGTTGATTCCGCCATTTCCGCCTGAATCACGACCCTTCCCCCGGGATCCGTATACCGGAGGGCATTGGAGAGCAGGTTTGTAACCACCTCCTCCAGTTTTTGGGGATCAAAATCCATTTCCAGGGTGCCAATGCGTTTCTCAAATTTTAATTCAATTTGTTTCGTGTCTGCACTCCCCTCAAATGCATGTACGATGAATTCAATGAACCGGATGATATCCCCCTTGACATTGTGTACTTCAATAATGCCAGAATCAAGCTTTGACAAGCTGAGCATCTGGTTGACCAGCCGCAACAGTTTTCTTGCATTTTCCCGGATGGTGTGCATCAGGCCTGAGGATTTTTCATCTTTTGTTCTGACCTGGTCGCCAAGCCCGAGGATCAGGGTCAGCGGGGTGCGGAATTCATGGGTGATATTCGTAAAGAGCCTGTTTTTCAGGTCATCCAGTTCCTTCAGCCGGGTCACTTCCTGTGTTTCAAATTTTTGCCTTTCCCCGAAATAATACATGATGAAGAAGACCTGAGTTGTAGACATCCAGATCGCATTGATGGCGAAAAAGGTGATGTTCCTGCCTGTGGTCATGTCCGGGTGTACGGTGAGTAGTGGATCCAGAAGGGCGGCAGTGACAATCGTAATGAGATACAAGCCGATCAGGAGAAATATCCTTTTCATATTTCTGTTCAGTGCAGCGATGAAGATGCAGTAAAGTCCAACAAATACAAGGCCACCGGAATGACTGATCCCCCCGCAAAGGATGATGAAAACACCTGCGGTGAGAATGATTGATGCAATGGTGAGGGGCGTGAATTGGTCTGATTTTACCCTGGTCCGATACAGCCAGAAGATCACAACATATTGGCACAGTAAAGCAAAACCGAATTTTCCAATGATATTGGCGCCGATCAGGTAGGCTAACAAGGTAAGTGAAATCACTGCGAGGCAGGAAAAGATCGTCCAGTAAAAGGAAACCTCCCGCCTGAGTCTTTCCTCCTCCTCAAAAGGATGGCGGTTGATGTATGAGCGGATGAGCCCGGAGATCCGATTTTTCCTGGTATCCATACGCCTCTTATGTAGCGTCCCAAATGCGGGATGAATGTGTGTATCCCTCACCAAAAGATAAGGAAGAATCCTGAAATTTAATAGGTGATATGAAACAACTTCATTGCACGTTCAAGGATTGCCGGACTGGTTTTTAAAGTCATGTCATGCAAACACCTGCCCTTCCAGTTCGGTACCCAAAATGTCGAACCGGGGATCATCACGCAGGGTATTCCGGCCTGGGAGATCGTTCCTGTTTTCCATCACGTAATATATTTAGAACCAGCCGGGGTGAGAATTGCCGCTCGGGTGCTATAAATTTAATAAGGAAACCTTGAATATCACATTGATGGACAAGATTTTACATTTGACCACGCAATATTTCCGGGTATGCGTTGGTGCACTGAGTTACACAGCAAAAAACAAGCCATATTCAAAGGGGCAGGAACCAGGCCAAAGGGCGAGGAACATTAATGAGCGAATGTTACCAGGTCGAAATATTCAACTCCTGGATGGCACGGAGGATATCCCTCCGGCTGACCTGGCCCACGAGTTTTCCCTTGTCATCCTTGACGAGCAGCCTTTTATACGGGGTCTGCAGGAAGATATTTGCGACATCCACAATATTATCGTGCGACGATATGCTTTTCATCACATTGGACATGTAGTTGCCAACAGTATCCTTTGCTACAGGATGGTTGTAGTACGCGGCGCTGACGAGGATCTTCAGGCAGTCCTTGTCATCAATCAGGCCAACGACTTCTCCCCTGTCATTCAGTACCGGGGCCCCTGTAATCCGATTTTCCAGCAACGTGCGGATGACCTCACTGATTTCAGTATCTGCGGTAAACGTGATCAGGTCCCTCGTCATATATTTTGTTACTGATGGGGCCTTGAGTTTCAGGTCTTTCTCTTCTTCCACAGGTTTTTGCTGGTAATTCTTCATGGATTCAATTTTACTGGATAAGGATGATTGATTTTATTGACAAGTCTAAAAGATACAAATAACTTTTTATCCTGATCAAGTTCAACCGCTACTTTTTTCTCCGCAGATCCCGGAGGCAGTTCAATGGTCAAGTGTATATTCCAAAATCGGTTTTCCGGTCACGTCTTTGAAGACGACTGAGCATATCCTTTGTCCATATGGTCCGGCGAGGCTGATCACGGCATAATTTCGCTCACCGATCATGGAACCGGGTACACGGAACGTGTTTTGCTCATTATCGTGGTTATACGTTTTTGAAGTGAGTGCAGATGATGTGATGTCATAAAAGAGATCGCCGTCATCAGTCACCATTTTCGTGATCTCGGAATGATGCCTGTCACCGGTCAGGAAAACCACGCCGGAAATATCATACCGGTCAAGCATAGCCATGAGCCTGGCTTTTTCCTCGGCGAATCTTGCATAGTTTTCAAAAATTGCAGCATCACTGAGGATCTGCCCGCCGGTGCATATGAACTTGTATGGTGCCTTGCTATAGCGCAATGCATCGATGAGCCACTGGATCTGCAGGTCTCCGAAGCAGGCCTCAATGCTATCGATCGGCCCGCGGTACCAGCGATTATCCAGCAGGAAAAAATCGCAGTCGTTCCATTGGAAGAATCCGGTGATCCCCTCACTCCCGCCGACACCGACTCCAGGATTCGCCCAGAAGTCCACGAATGCCTCCCTGGTCAGTTCTTTTCCCCAATAAGACCGGTCCGAGTCGTTAGGCCCGTAATCGTGGTCGTCCCAGATGGCATAGTGGTGCATCTTCCCGAGGAGCGGTTGCATTTCAGGCAGTGACCGGGTATGCGTGTACCGGTGATAGATCCCCGTCCTGGAATCCCAGTCAACCTCCCGGAGGTAGGTATTGTCCCCTAACCACACCATGAATTCTGCCTCCTCCCGGGCGATGGCTGTAAAAATTTCATAATTGCCGCCATATGCTTCCCCGGGGCGGTCATATTCCGGTTCGTTCACATACGCACAGCTGCCTGCGATAAATGAAAAATCCGGGGGATCTTCACGCCATTGCCAGAGGGGTTGTGTCCTGAACCGGAGGGGATGATCAATCCGGACTTTTGCATCATCAATGTACAGCTCATAGGCATACGTCTTTCCGGGTGCAACCTTGTCTGCCAGGAGTTTTGCCGTGTACCCGTTTTCCTTTTGCGTCAGCACAGGGGTGGTATATTTAGAAGTTGTCGTATCCCCTTCTTCCCAGTACCTGATCATGACTTCCTGGGCACATTTGGTCTGCACCCAGATCGTGGCTTCCAGCATGGCACTATGGCCGTTCATCGGGCCCGACTGGAGCCCGCACTGGCCGGGCAGCAGGGATGGTATACTGAAGAGCAAGAGCAGGTGTACAAGGATTGTTTTGAATGGAAGCATGTGGGAAATTATGGATAAATGGCAAATTCCGGTACCGTAAGTTGTAAACTTAGGGTTAAAGTGCGGATTCAACATATTCCGCAATTGTCTGTTTCGTCCATATGCACAGGAATTTAATCTATGCGATCCTGTTTTTCGGGCTCATGTTCAGTTGCAAAACAGTCTACGATCTTCCAGAAAGTCCTTCCCCGGCTCAATGGGATGTTAAGGTCGTTGAATCGTATCCCCAAATGTCCGGCGGGGATCCGGACAGCGGTTTTTATTACCTCACAGGAGGTACATACCTGGGAAGCGGGATACCCTATGAAATGCTGGAACGCAGGTTGTCGAAAGATCCTCAGAAATTTGCCGAGCGGGCCAAAATTCCGACGAAATACGGTTTTGCTGTTTTTGAGTCTCAATACGGGGTCAAGGTCGTAAACGGTACCTGCTTCAGTTGCCATGCCGGGAATATCAATGGTGAAACTGTCCTCGGTCTTGGGAATGCGTTTAATACCAATCAGGTAGGGTTGAAACTGGGTGCGAAACTCATCAACTGGCGGGTGCGCACGAAGTATAAAAAAGACACGGCCACTTTGGCTTCCTTTGATGCCTTTGGCAAGTATTTCAGCGCCATGGCCCCGTACGTCTCGACAAACAACCCCGGTGTCAACACAGCGGCCCGGATTGCAGAATCATGCATGCGCTACCGGGATCCGGATGACCTGACCTATACGGATACAGCCCAATATGAAGTTCGCGAATACAATATCGGCAGTGATATTCCTGCACTGTGGCATATGCAAAAGAAAAACGCCCTGTACTATACGGCCGTCGGGCGCGGGGACTTTACAAAGCTCCTTTTCCAGGCATCCGTGTTAGGCATTGAAGACAGCACCGCAGCCCGTGAAGCACAGGAGAAATTTGTCCACATTGCCGCATGGATCCGATCCCTGGAGCCTCCTGAATACCCTGAAGAGATCAACACTGTAAGGGTGGAACGTGGGAAAGCCATATTCCGGAAAAACTGCAAGTCTTGCCATGGCACCTATGAGGAGCCAGAAACCTACCCGAATAAGGTGGTCTCCCTCGATGTGATCGGTACGGATCCCCTGTATGCCAGCTATGCCATGGAAAGCGGAATTGTCGACTGGTACAACGAGAGCTGGTTTGCGCAATCCCCGCCGCAGTCCTGGATGGAGCCGCTTCCCGGCTATATCGCCCCGCCCCTTGACGGGATCTGGGCCACAGCGCCCTACCTGCACAATGGTTCTGTGCCCACGTTGTACGAAGTGCTGCACAGCCCATCGAGGCCCGATTACTGGAAGCGCCCGAAAGATTCAAAGGCATACGACTGGACACGTGTGGGCTGGCTGTACACTGAAAAAACCAACGGCTCGGGAAGGCGGACGTACGATACAACTCTTCCCGGAGCAGGCAACGGTGGGCATACATTCGGGGATCACCTGACACATGAGGAGCGGATGAACCTGATCGAATACCTCAAGACGATATAACCGGACAAAAAAAGGCGCCCCGAAGAGCGCCTTGTGAAATCTATTTATCTGGTCTGATCAGCTGCCACACATGAGGCACCCCTCATCACCATTGCAGGTCCAGCCAGGAGGCGGGCTCAGCTTGTCTTCCGAAGCCTTGTCCAGCATAGCCTGTACATTCATATTGGCTTTCTTCACACCTGGCACGCTGCTGAATTCATGGTCCAGGTCGAGCGGGCGGTCTTCAGTGACCTCCTTTTGAGTAACAGGTGGCGGGGCAGAGATCCCCCTTTGCTGCGCATCCATGACTTTCTGTGCAGGATTCTTCAATTGAGTTTGTGCTTCTTCATCCTGCATGTGCGTATCCTGCTGTCCCCTTGTAACACCGCTGTATTTCTGCCTCTGGTTCATAAAGGACCTGGAGGTGTTCGACTCTTCGGGCCGGGGTGGTTGCTGTGCCGACAGATTTTGATTGGTTTGCATGGATCCCTGCTCCCTTGCTGCAGGTTCTTCCATCTCCCGGACCATCTCCGTGGCCGTCACTGCCTCCTTTTCTTCTTTCACATACTTTTTCTGGTAACTGTCGCTCAGGGTAAACTTGATCGGGTCCACGGCCGCTTTGCTCCTCAGGTAATACATGCCTGTTTTGAGTCCCTTCTGCCATGCATAGAAATGCATGCTGGACAATTTGGCAAAATTCGGGTTCTCGAGGAACAGGTTCAGGCTTTGTGACTGGCAAACGAATGCGCCCCTGTCTGCAGCCATGTCAATGATCACCTTCTGGCTGATCTCCCAGACTGTTTTATACAAGTCCTTGATGTGCTGGGGCAGCCCTTCGATATGCTGCACGGACCCGTTGCTGGCCATCAGGATCTCCTTCATCTCGTTGTTCCAGAGTCCGAGACCGATCAGGTCCTTAAGTAAATGTTTATTTACCACAACGTACTCACCTGACAATGTGCGCCTTGTGTAGATATTACTTGTGTAAGGCTC
>JARQTN010000012.1 GCA_029976695.1 Lewinellaceae bacterium | reverse complement strand
AAGCAATTGTGCTTTTATGATTACCCGATCGAAAAATCGGCCGGGGTTTTGGATGCCGACATTATGGGGTATGGGACCCATATTGACGAGGAAATCAAGAGCATCAAAGAATTCAATGACTTGCTCGCCCTGCAAAGGAAAGCCTCTTTCGGCCTTGACATGCAGGTATCAGAAGTGCCAGTAACAAAGAAGGTGCTGGGCAACGGGGATGTCGTTCTTTTTGTGGAGGAAATGCAACTGTCCATGAATGTCGAGGGTGATCGGGTTCATATTTGTCCCAGGATTTCAACGATCTTGGAATATCAAAATGATCAATGGTTCGTTGTTCATTTTCACGGCTCCTTTGCGCAGGGCAGCGAAGGTGACGAGGATACCTGGAGCGTCAATGAGATGAAAAAGCGAAATGAGGAACTTGAACGGACTGTTGCCGAACGCACTCAAGAACTGAAAGAGTCACTGGAAAACCTGAAAGCCACCCAGAGCCAGCTTATCCATGCCGAAAAGATGGCCTCGCTGGGCGAACTGACAGCAGGTATTGCCCATGAGATCCAGAACCCGCTTAACTTTGTCAACAACTTTTCTGAAGTAAGCAATGAGCTCATCGGGGAAATGCAGGAAGCACTTGAAGATGGGGAACTGGAAGAAGTCAAGGCTATTTCTGTAGACCTGGGCCAGAACCTTGAAAAGATCAATCATCATGGAAAGCGGGCAGACAGCATTGTAAAATCCATGCTCCAGCATTCCCGCAACAGTACCGGGCAGATGGAACCCACGGATCTCAATGACCTCTGTGACGAATGCCTTCGCCTGGCATATCATGGCATGAGGGCAAGGGAAAAAGCATTCAATGTGGAAATGGGAACCTCGTTTGACCCGAAACTGGAACAGGTTGACGTGATCCCCCAGGATATGGGCCGGGTCCTGCTCAACCTGATCAGCAATGCTTTCCAGGCAGTCCATGCCAGGCAAGTTTCAGAATCAGGGAATTACCAGCCGATGGTCGCCGTGTCGACACAACAGTCGGACAATGAAATCCGGATATCAATCCAGGACAACGGCCCGGGCATCCCGGAAGATGTGAAAAAGAAAATCTTCCAGCCCTTTTTCACGACAAAGCCGACCGGGCAGGGTACGGGACTTGGTCTGAGCATCAGCCATGACATCATCGCAATCGGGCATGGCGGCAAGCTCACGGTAGAATCAGAACCCGGGAAGGGGAGTACGTTTATCATTTCGTTGCCGAAAAAATAGTAACGTGGTGCCGAATGCATTCTATCACATTCAAGATTTGAACAAACACATGAAAATACTGGTCGTAGACGATGAACAAGATGTACAGCTGCTTTTTCAGCAGCGCTTTCGCAAGGAGATCCGGAAAGGAGAGCTCGAGTTTGCCTTTGCTTTCAGTGGCGAGGAAGCGCTGGAATACATGGGAGAACTGCAGCACGAAGCTGTATTGATCCTCTCTGATATTAACATGCCTGGCATGAGCGGCCTGGAACTCCTGAAGCAGATCAAAGAGAACTATCTGAAGCCGCCGCCCGTTGTGATGATGATCACGGCCTATGGAGATGAGGAAAATTACAATAATGCGATTTCCCTGGGCGCGGATGATTTTTTGACAAAACCGCTTGACTTCACCCTGCTCAAAGACAAACTTTCAAAAATCCTGTGATGGCTAAAATACTGGTCGTAGATGATGAGGTGGACCTCCAGATGCTCATCAAACAAAAATACCGGCGTCAGATCCGGCAAAACGAATATGAATTCATGTTCGCGGTCAATGGACGCGATGCCCTGGAAAAACTGGGCGAAGATCCGAATGTGGACCTGGTCCTGAGCGATATCAATATGCCGGAAATGGACGGGTTGACGCTCCTCTCCAGACTGAATGAGCTTAACCCGCTGCTCAAATCGATCATCGTTTCCGCTTACGGGGATATGGAAAACATCCGCACGGCCATGAACCGGGGCGCATTCGATTTCATCACCAAGCCGATCAATTTTGAGGACCTCACCATCACGATGGAGAAGACCCTGGAACATGTCCGGCACATCCGCGAAACAATGAAGGCCATCCGGGAAAACAACATCCTGAAAATGTACGTCGATGAAAACGTGCTGAACTTCATGGGCAGCAAGGAATACGAATCGGCCATCATGGTGAACGAGAATATCGAGGGCACCGTAATGTTCATCGATATATGCGGTTTCACGGCCATCAGCGAAACAGCTCCTGCAGATGCGGTGGTCTCGATGCTCAATTCCCTTTTCGACCTGATGGTCAAGGAAATCATCGCCCAGGAAGGGTATGTCGACAAGTTTATCGGAGATGCGATCATGGCCGTATTCCGCGGCGACTACCACCTCGACAGGGCACTGGATGCCGCACTGGCTGTTCGCCACAAGATCAACCAGGTTCAGGGACCGGAAAGCATGCAGCATTTCCAGCCAAAAGTGTCCATCGGCATAAAAAGCGGTGATATGGTTTCCGGCAATATTGGATCCACCAGCCTGAAACGGCTTGATTTTACGGTCATCGGGGATACGGTGAACAGTGCTGCACGACTGCAGGACGCCGCAGACGAAAACCAGATCCTGATCTCTGAAGGCTGCTATGAACGGGTAAAAGAATCATTCCATTGCAGGAAAGTGGGTTCAATCGAGATGAAGAACAAAACGAAACCCATGACGGTGTATGAAGTCCTTGAATGACACGGGGGACTGATCAGCAGGCTCCCATGAAAATGGATCTCCCGGTAAATCCCGATTGTGTTTGAAAAGTCACCTGCTTACTTCCGGCTCCGCTGGTTTCCCGAATGTCGAATCCGATTCCGCCACATCAAAATGCAGCAGGAAGGTCGGCCTGACAAGAAAAAGTGTATCCATCACGGCCGCCGAATCGGGTTGCCACGGCCTGATGCGTTCGGGACTGATCCCAAGGCTGTCTGTCAGGTAGGACTGAAAAGCCCGCAGACGGCCCCTGGCCAATTGCGGGTATAAAGCATCCAGGGAATCCTGTCCATACATTGTCCGGCAGTGCTCCTGGCTGGAGGCAAGCTTCCGCTCTAAAGGGGAATTTTCAAGGATGAAGCTGCTAAAAAGAGAATCCCGCAATGCCAGTTCCACAGGAGCCTTCTTATCCGTCAACTGAGCAGGATCAAGTCCTTTCTCGTCCATGTACAGTTCCCTGCAATATTCGACTGCAATATTGTCTTTCTCGAGCTCTGCATTCCCCTGCTGGTAATACCCGAGGACCATTTCTTCCTTTCCCTTCATCACCTTGCCCAGGTGTTTGAGCCGCCTGGCACTTTCCCTGGAAATCGCTGTCTCCCTGTATGCAAAAGGGATCTCGCGCAGGGACTCTTCATCAACTTCAAACGCCGAAGCGAGCAGGCGCACCGGTGCAACGGCAGCTTTGACAAGCAGGTTTTGAAGCACTTTCCAGATCACCCGCCAGTAGTGGAAGTTCGGGTCATCGAGCGAACCGGAGACCGGGATCTTCAGCCGCACATCTCCTTCCAGGTTGCGCAGCAAGGCAACCGCAAGCCGGACCGGCACCTTGTATGGGGGATTGTCAAACTGCTTTTTGTCCACAAATACATCCTCCAGGTACAGGTAATTGTCACTTTTCACTTTCCTGTCGTGAATGTGCACATCTCCTTCCAGCAAGACCTCGCCGTGGCTCAGCGGATACCCGGTATAGAAGTAGCAATAGGGGCTCAGGCTGGTAATGGACAAACCATGCAGCCTGTAATCCAGGTCCATGTCCAGGATATCTTTCGGGTTGACCTTCCATTTCGCGGTAAACTCGGCATTCTGGTTGATGACGGTACTCAGGTCGAAGTTTGCATACGCGTCGTCATTATCGAATTTCGAAGTCGACATCCGGATCTCCCGCAGCTTGAAGGTTGCATTATCTTCCAGTGTATAGTCCTCAAAGTCGATGGCACCATTCTGCAATTCGATCCTCTCCGCCACATAATCGCTGCGGACATACTCCCTGGCGAGATAGCGGGCATACTCGCCCAGGTAAATGAAGACATTGAAGTAATCCTGTCCGGGCACGATGGATCCGCTTGTGGACGAAAGGATGGTATCTGCTTCTTCAGACTCGTGTTTGAGCAGGGCTGTGAAATTATCGCCCTGTGGATAGCGGGCAAAGTGGATGTACGGCTGATCCATGGCCAATTGCGTGATCCGCATCAGCTTTTCAGCGCTGTTGAACGAATCAAGTTCCATCACCAGGATATTGAAGGCGGCAACAGAGTCCTGCTCTTCACTGATCAGCTTGAACTGGTCCATGAGCACATATCCTTTACCCATATAATCGATCTCACCATCAAAATCCCCTTTAATGCGGGTATAGATACTCATCCGCCCGCCAAGTTCGTCGACCTTCAGGTATTCGGTCAGGTAGGGATAAAACAGGTCAAGTCCCACCGTATCGATCGCAATCCGGGTATCATAGACCAGGCTTTTATAATCATAACTGCCTCTGATCCTAAGATGTCCGCCGACATCCACGAAATTGAATCCGCCCCGGAACGGGATCAATCCATGCTCCGAGGAAAAGCCGGGGCTCAGGAATTCCAGCTGGTTGATCCTGTAGTTATCATTCAACCCGGTATTGGCATAGCTTACCTCCCCTTCGTCCAGGTGGATCTTGCGGATATTCACTTCCCAGGAAGAACCATCATCAGGGGGGGCGGGCATTTCATCATCTGAAGAGTAAAAGGCGACCAGGTCATCCCAGTTGAAATCATCTCCATCCTGGATGATACCGCACACGGGATGGCCTAAAAAAAGCGTATCGATCTCCACCCTTTTCGAGACAAGCGGCCAGAGCCGGACCTTGCCATTCAGATGATCTGCCGTCAGGAATTCATTCTTTCCATCAGCTTCAAAAAATACAATGTCGCTGGCCTTTACCCAGCCATTGAGCAGGTAGATATGCAGGGCATCCACTTCCATTTCCCTGCCGATCCATTGCGTATCATATTTCTGGAGGAAATATTTAGCGATCGGGCCGGCAAAAAGGACCGCAATGACAGCTGTAAAGACCGCAAGCACCAGGATGCCCATGATGAAGCGCAATGTCCATTTCCAGATCTTCCTGCCCAAGTCAGCCGGTTTGATTTAATGAAAATAAGGACCGGACTGAGGTGAAAATCGGCCCCGCACGATCCTTCTGCACTGAAACAAATATACATTGAAATCCCACATGCAAAGGTGCCTGTATATACACGGCCGCTTGTCCCGGAAGGAATCAAATTCATCCAGTATTTCGTCCGGGAAGAGTTTTTATCTTTAAGGGAAATGAGAGGCCTCCAAAACTATTTCGCGATTCTTTTCTTGCTTCTTGCCGGTCTGAATTTGCATGGCCAGTTGACTTTTATTGTCAATGACGTACCTGCAAACACACCGGACTCTTCCATAATCTTTCTTGCCGGAAATTTCAATGGCTGGCAGCCCGGCCTCACGACCTACCAGCTTGAGGAAGATTCGCTCGGCAGGTACCTGATCACCTTCAACCCCAACCCCGGAACCCTGGAATTCAAGTTCACCCGGGGATCATGGGAAACGGTAGAAGGAAACCTGACTGGCGGTTTCCGGCCGAACAGGACATATGCTTATGCCGGAGGTCTGGATACGGCATTTTTCCAGATCCTGGGATGGGAAGACCTGGGTGGAAATTCATCCACCGCTGCTGAAAATGTACACATTCTCCAGGATGCTTTTCACCTCCCTACCCTGAACAGGAACCGCCGGATATGGATCTACCTCCCGCCGGATTATGAAACCACAGACAAACGGTACAAGGTATTGTACATGCATGACGGGCAAAACCTGTTTGATGTCACCACGAGCTTTGCCGGGGAATGGGAAATCGATGAAACGCTGAACCGCCTCTTCGATGCAGGGGATGAGGGCTGCATTGTCGTGGGGATCGACAACGGCGGGACGCACCGCCTCGATGAATATTCACCATGGATCAATCCGGAGTATGGCGGCGGGGAAGGCGATGCCTACCTTATAGACCTGATTTCTGCGGTAAAACCCCATATCGATGCAAACTACAGGACGCTGCCCGGCCGGGAACATACCGGGATCATGGGCAGTTCCATGGGCGGGTTGATCTCTATGTATGGCGGCATGAAATACGATACGATCTTCAGCCGAATCGGGATCTTTTCTTGTTCCTATTGGTTTGCGCGCGAAGCGGCATTTGACTTTGCAGATACTGACCCGCATGAACTCCCGATGCGCATCTACGGCATTGCCGGGGCCCAGGAAGGCGGGAACATCCCCGCGGATGCCATAGCCATGGATGCCACACTTCAGGCCAAAGGGTATACCGCAGACGAGCTGAGCACCACCATCCATCAGGACGGCTCACATGCAGAATGGTACTGGGCCCGTGTATTTGAGGATGCCTATCGGTGGCTGTGGGATCCTGTGACCCCGACAAAGGAAATTGCAACCGACATCCCGCTTTCACTTTTTCCAAATCCTGCATCAGATTCGGTCCGGATTTCCTATGAAGGGAAGGACCGGATAGAAACCATCCGCATCCTTGACCTGCAGGGAATATTATATCGCCAATTCAACGGAAACCCGGGACGTTTTGATGCGGGTGAATTACCAAAATCATGTATCGTCCATGTACTTTTTGAAAGCGGTAGAACCCTCGCAAAACCACTACTTATTAATAATTGAAATACCCTTTAAGAACCAATCATCACATGCCAAAAAAATTTTACGAAAACAGCTATCTCTACCTCACCCTCGGTACGGTCATCATTTTTGTAGGTTTTTACAATTCATATTTCAGCCGGTTAGGAGAAATGGCTACCCCCTACCACATCCATGGCGTCAGTGCGACCCTCTGGATGCTATTGCTGATCCTCCAGCCACTGCTCTACAAATTGAACCGGCTGAAAATCCACCGGACGATCGGATGGATTTCTGTTGTCCTCGTGCCGCTGATCATTTTCGCCGGATCGGAGGTCATGATGCTGATGATCAGGGGGCAGCAGAATTATCCCCCGGATACCGTTTATAACCTGGCTTATATTGATTTTATGACACTCACAGGTTTTGCAGTCTTTTACATCCTTGCCATCATGTACAGGAAAAGGTTACGACTGCATGCGCGGTTTATGGTCTGTACCATCTTTGGCCCGTTGATCCCGGCATTGACCAGGGTCTTTTTCACACTTGGCCTCGCTCAGAGTTTTCCTGAGGCATTGCACGAGTCTTACCTGTTGGCGGAAGGTGTCCTGCTTTTCCTCATCGTGAGGGAACGAAAAGCCCCGGAAATGCGGGTCACCTATCTCCCCCTGTTCCTGTTCATGCTCGTTCAACACCTGACATTCAGCTTGCCAAACGACTGGGACTGGTGGGTGTCATGGATGAATGCGCTGGCCGGTTACAGCCCTTCCTGATTGCCTTGCGGCTGACCGGGAAACCCGTCATCCAATGGAAAAGTGGTATTTCTTTTCGATGGATTCCGGCATGGACCGAAAATGATTCCTTTACAATCCGGCAAATTTTGACTAAACTGGTATATTGGATTGTGTAGAAATCAACCAAAATCATCGAGTTGTGACTCTTCTTGAATTTTGCCTCCGGCTTGGATTCGCCAGCTTATGCGGGTTATTCATTGGCCTGGAACGTGAATGGAAGCAGAAAAATGCAGGGTTGCGGACCAATATCCTTGTTGCAACGGGTTCAGCCATCTTTGTCATGCTCTCCCTGAAACTGCTTGCCGAGCAGGATGGGGATGTGACGCGTATTGTCGGGCAGGTTGTGACCGGGATCGGATTCTTGGGAGCGGGTGTCATCATTCGGCACGGGAAAAATGTCCGGGGCTTGACTACGGCAGCCACAATCTGGGCCAGTGCTGCAGTTGGCTCACTGACGGCCGCCGGGTTTCTTATCGAATCTCTCATCTGTACGGGCCTGATTGTCCTGGTGAATATCAGCCTTGCTTATGTGGATGACTGGGTTGAAAAGAAGACGGATAAATCCGGGTAGGTCCATTCCCTTGTAACCTGACCTTTCCAACAGGGTGTTTACACCTTCCTTGTTTGAGCTTACATGATATAGAGGACGCCATTGAATTTGTCCGGCAGTTTTTCGATATTCAGATTGATATGACACTAACTCCAGAATGAATGTATGCCTTTCGTTTCAAGGAACATACCGCTGATATCCGCATCTTGTTGGAAGGAGATGCATTTTCGGACCTGTTCACTGCGGGCACCCTGGCTATTGCCGAGATATTGAAACCTGGTTTTTGCCGGGATCAGAAACACCCGCCTACACTTGAAAAAACAATGCAGCTTGAATCAGTTGACCGGACAGCATTGCTGATCGATTTCCTGTCGGACGTCCTGACCCAATGCCACATGGACCGGGCGGTCTATTGTGCCGTATCTGTAAAACACCTGTCCGAAACCGAAATGGAAGCCGTCATCACGGGCACCCTGGTAGTCGCATTTGAAGATGACATCAAGGCTGTGACCTATCACGAAGCCGAAGTAAGGCAGCATGCTGAAGGGAAATGGTCCTGCATGGTCATTGTGGATATTTAATGTAAAAAATGATGAAAAAGGAAAACCTGAAAAAGCGCTCGGATTTTCTCTGGGAGATCCCGAAAACCTACAGGAAAGACATGCGCGTACCAGCCCATGTATTTGCCAATGCAGGCCTGATCGATGATGTTGTAGAGGACCGGTCCCTTGACCAGCTTGTCAATGTGGCCACGCTCCCCGGCATTATGAAAGCGAGCATGGTCATGCCGGATGTCCATGAAGGTTACGGTTTCCCGATCGGAGGCGTGGCTGCGACCCGCCACCCGGATGGAGTCATTTCCCCAGGCGGGATCGGCTATGACATCAACTGCGGGGTTCGGCTGCTTGTCTCAGACCTCAGGTATGAAAGGGAAAAAAGCCTGATGCCTGCCCTTTCAAAAGAACTGTATGCCCAGGTGCCCTCAGGCGTCGGGAAAGGCGGGACCATCCGCCTGAACGGGAAACAGATAGATGACGTATTGCGCAAAGGAGCCCAGTGGGCCGTTGAAAACGGTATGGGCAACCGCGAGGACCTGGAGCATATGGAAAGCCACGGATGCCTGCCGGGGGCAGATCCGGACTGTGTGTCGGACAAAGCCAAGCAGCGGGGCAGTGACCAGTTGGGTACGATCGGGGCCGGCAACCATTTCGTCGAAGTGGATGTCATCGAGGAGATCTTTCATCCCGAAGCGGCCAAAGCATTCGGGCTGCAGCCCGGCAACCTCGCCGTTTTGATCCATACCGGGTCGAGGGGACTGGGCCACCAGGTGGCTACAGACTACATCCGCCGCATGATGCAGGCCATGCCGAAATACGGGTACAACCCGCCAGACCGCGAACTGGCCTGCGTGCCGTTCAATTCCCCGGAGGGATCGGACTATTTCAAGGCTATGTGCGCTGCGGCCAACTTTGCCTGGTGCAACCGCGAAGTCATTACCTGGGAGGTACGCAAAGCCTGGCACAATATCTTCGGTCCGCGGGGCGGGCACCTGCGCCTGCTGTACGATGTTGCGCACAATATCGCCAAGGTCGAGTCCTATGATGTGAATGGCGGCGAACAAAAAGTGATCGTCCACCGGAAGGGAGCCACACGGGCTTTCGGGCCGGAATTCAGAGAATTGCCCAAAGCGTTCAGGCATATTGGACAACCCGTCCTGATACCCGGAAGCATGGGCACGGAATCTTATGTCCTTGCGGGTACAAAAAAGAGCCACGATCTGTCGTTCGGGTCATGCTGCCACGGTGCCGGGAGGCGGATGTCGCGACGGGCCGCCAAGAAGATCGTCAATGCACCCACCCTCCAGATGAAGATGCGGGAAGAAGGCATCCACCTGACTGCCGGATCATACAAGGGTATCGCCGAAGAGGCACCAATCGCCTACAAGGACGTTAACCTGGTCGTGGAGACCGTCCACCAGGCCGGGATTGCGAAGAAAGTCGCGAAGCTCAAGCCGAAGGCGGTGATCAAAGGGTGATGATTCAATGACGAATTACGGGAATTACGATTTACGGGTAGGATGAATAGTAGCGGCTGCTTTAGCTGCCGAATAATGAATGGATAGTGGA
>JARQTN010000011.1:6697-10181 GCA_029976695.1 Lewinellaceae bacterium | reverse complement strand
ATCCGTCGGTTAATCCCGAATGCCGAAAGCTTTCGGCATCGGGACAACGGCAATCAGTTTGTACAGAAACAATAACCCGCAACACGCTCCGCCCGCCGAAGCTTTCTTCGATCGCTGAAACTTTAGTGAAGGCGATAGCGTAGGAGGGAAACCAGCAACGTCCACCACCCCCCGCTCCAGATGTCGGCCACCATTGAGGTGTCTGCCATCGTCGCTCCGTGGAACCCGAAACCCGGAACCCGTAACCCTCAACCTTTCCATTTGGGTTAAAACCCAGAGTATTGCGATCATGATGTCCGTCGGTTAAAACCAACGGCAATCCTCCCAGAACGCTGAACCCAGAACGCTGAACCCGAAACCCGCAACCCGCAACCCTGAACCCTAATACCTCCCATCCTTCCGGTACGGCAGCTTCTTCATCCGCGTCACCTCCATGCTCGGGAAGTTGAAGTCCTCGGTGATCACGCCCTCGATGAAGTACAGCCCTTTTCCCTTGAACGGGTACCGGGCCAGGCAGGGCGGGAAATGTGTCGTGTCGAAGAACTTGCCCTCCCGGTCCAGCCAGGTGCCGAAGCTCATCAGCTTGCCGTTGACCGTGGTGACGGGCTTGCGCGTGACGTAGTAGCCGAGCATGCGGACCGTCCTGCCGTTGTGCGCCCGCATCTCGCCGGAGAGGATGGTTTCCTTCAGGTAAGTGGCGTTGGGCCGGGCCAGCAGTTCGAACGGTGAACACAGCGGGAAGCCCAGCAGCTCGATCTCGTCGAATGCCTGCTCGTACGGGGACTCGGGCAGTGTCGGCAATGTGTATGTTTCCGCTTCGGCATTGAACAGCGCCTTCGACCCGTTGTGCCGGACCTGTGGGTTGTGGACGGCATTGCGCTCCCACATCAGCGCGCATTTGCTGATCCCCGTAAAGCGGAACGCCCCGATGCGGATGAGGATCTGCAGCTGTTCGCGGGCGATGTCGATGCGATTCACGAAGTCTTCCAGGCTGCGGAAGGGGCCGTTTTCCTCTCGTTCTTCCACGATGGCGTGTGCCAGCTTGCGCTCTAACGACTGGATGTGTACAAAGCCGATGTAGACCTGGTCACCGTACAGGTGGGTCAGGTACCGGCTGTGGTTGACGCAGGGCGCCTCGATCTGCGCACCCTGCATGCGCGCCTCGTGGACGTACAGTTCGGTGCTGTAGAACCCGCCGAAGTTGTTGATCACGGCGACCATGAACTCGAGCGGGTAGTACGATTTGAGGTAGAGGCTCTGGAAACTTTCCACGGCAAAGCTTGCCGAGTGGGCCTTGCAGAAGGAATAGCCGCTGAAGCTTTCCACCTGGCGCCAGACTTCCCGGGTCAGTTCGTCGGGATAGCCGCGCTCCTTGCAGTTGCGGAAAAATTTCTGCATCAGGTTGCGGAAGGTGTCCGAGGATTTTTTCTTGCCGGTCATGATGCGCCGCAGCACATCGGACTCGTCCAGGTCGAGGCCGGCAAAGTGGTGGACGATCTTCATGACATCCTCCTGGTAGACCATCACGCCGAACGTCTCGCCCAGTTGTTCCTCAAACGTGGAATGCAGATACCGGATATCCCCGGGGTTGTGAAACCGCTTGATGTACTCGCGCATCATGCCCGACTTGGCCACGCCCGGGCGGATGATCGAGCTGGCGGCGACCAGGTGGACGTAATTGTCGCAGCGCAGTTTGCTCAGCAGGCCGCGCATGGCCGGGGATTCGATATAGAAACACCCGATGCAATGGCCGGAGCGCAGCTGATCACGCACGCGCTCGTCCTCCTTGATCCGGTCCACCTGGTGGATATCAACCGCCTCGCCCCGGTTTTCGCGGATGAGCTGCACGGCATCCTTGATATGGCCCAGCCCGCGCTGGCTGAGGATATCGTACTTGTGGAAACCCATGTCCTCGCCATGGTACATGTCGAAATGGGTGATCGGGAACCCCTTGGGCATCATCTGCAGCGCCGTATGGTAGTGGATCGGCCGCTCGGAGACGAGGATGCCGCCGGCATGGATGGACAGGTAGTTGGGGAACTTCTCGATGCGCTTGCCGTACCTGAAGATGTGCCGCGCAAAAGGGTGGTGCTTGTGCTCTGCCAGGGGCTGCTCGACGATCAGGTCGATGTCGCTTTTCGGCAGGCCGACGACCTTCCCGAGTTCGCGGATGATGGACTTCCCCTTGAAAGTGCTGTATGTGGCCAGCAGGGCGGTGTGTTCCGTCCCGTACCGCTTGAAGATATAATCGGTGACATCATCGCGCTGGTCCCAGCTGAAGTCGATGTCAAAGTCCGGCGGGGAGGTCCGGTGCGGGTTGATGAACCGCTCGAAATAGAGGTCCAGCTCGAGGGGGTCCACATCGGTGATGAAGAGGCAAAAGGCCACGATCGAGTTGGCACCGCTGCCGCGCCCGACATGGTGGTAGCCGGATGCCTGGGCGTAGCGGATGATGTCCCATGTGATGAGGAAGTACGCGGCAAACCCCAGCTTGCGGATCACCTGCAGTTCCTTGCGCAGGCGCTCGTTGGCTTTCTTGTTGTGCAGCCCGTAGCGCGTGCGGCATCCCTGGGTAGCGAGCTTGATGAGCAGCTGGAAGTCATCGCGCTCGCTCCCGGTGAAGGTCTGCCGGTTGTTTCGGGATGTCATCGGCATGCTGATCTCGCACTCGTCCAGGATCCGCTCGGTATTCTGGATGATCTGCGGATAGTTCCGGAAGGCGTGTAGCATGCTTTCGTGTGTGTGGAAATGCTCGGTCGGGTTGGCGCAGTCATGCTGCCTGAGCTTGCCCAGGATGATGTTCTGGTCAATGCAGCGCAGCAGCTTGTGCGTCTTGAACCCCGTCTCGTCCAGGAACGTGACCGGGCTGAAGACCACCAGCTTTTCAGGGTGCTTGCCCAGGGGGGAAGAGTACAGGCCGTTGGCTTCCTCCGGTCGGATGCCGATAAATTCGTTTGCCCGCAGCGCTTCGACCGGTTTGGGGGACTTGCGGTAGATGATGTAGGTGTCCGGCATCTCCGGTGCCTCTTCCGGGATCGGGGTCCCGCTGAGCGAGCAGTGCGACAGGTGGGCGTTCAGTGCGCGGAATCCCTCCGCGTTGCGGGCGATACCCGTGTACTGGAATGCCCCTTCCTCCCTGAACTGGATGCCGGCAATGGGCTTGATCCCGTGTTTGCGGCATTCGGTCATGTACTCCGATGTGCAGGAGGTGTTGTTGATGTCTGTCAAGGCCATGGCCTTCACGCCGCGTCTGGCAGCCTCGGAGACCAGTTCCGCCGGCGACAGCGTCCCGTAGCGGAATGAGTAGTATGTATGTGCGGATAGATACATCGCAGCCTGTTTAATAGTCGAAAAAACCGACAATAATATGACGTAAAAACAGGCTAATATGCAAAATTAATGCTTATGTGTCAAGAAAATGTGGAGAAAAACGACGATTTTAATTAGGAATTAGGAATTAGGAATTAGGAATTAGGAATTAGGA
>JARQTN010000011.1:0-6597 GCA_029976695.1 Lewinellaceae bacterium | reverse complement strand
AATTAGGAATTAGGAATTAGGAATTAGGAATTAGGAATTAGGAGTTGAATTACGAATTACGGGGGATTACGAATTACGGGGGATTACGAATTGCGAATGTTGGAGTGCAGCGGAACTCCTGATCGAAGGAAGGGAGCATGGGAAAAAGGGGGGGATAAGCCGAAAGTACGGGAACCCTGTGATCCGTTGGTTAAAACCAACGGCAATCGGACCCGCAACCCGCAACCCGCAACCCGCAACCTTGAACCCGCAACTTGTTGCGGCTAATCAATCTCCACAACCCCCATCCGCTCCAGGCGCTTGAGTTTCATGTCGGAAACCATGTCGCGCATATCGTCAAAATCATCCACCCGGCCCGAAGCGGCGACCAGGAAACGGTTGCCGACAATGATGGCCATCTCACTGTTGCCCTTCTTGCTGAACTGCTCGAAACACTTGTACCCTTCGAATGTGGTTGTGCGCTTGAAGCCGTCCCGGTTCGATTCATCAAATTCCGCCTCGACCCAGTCCGCCATGGACATGATCACCCCAAATGAACCGGCATCCACGATGCTGATCTCGACCTCTGAATCCCCCTTTTCATAGACGGCCTGTGCAGTGGAGATCCGAACGCCCAGGATCCCTGATGTGTTCCCTTCCAGGTCGGTCCGCTGGTACCGGTTCAGTTTTTTCGGGAGCAGGTCCTGGAGTTCGGCGTAGTGCAGTGTTTTATTGCCCTTGCCTTCCACCATTTCTTCTATTGATTTTGAAAGCTCGTCCAGCGACTCCTGGGCATCCTTTTTCCGGGATTTTTCCGCCTGGTTTTCACTTCCCTGGCAGGAAGTAAGGAGGAGCGCAAGGGACAAAAAGAAGGAGATGATTTTCATATTTCGATGATTTTGCGTTTTAAGGTAATTTCGGTTTTTAATCAGTTTACTTCGATCCGGCATGAAACGAAGGCAATTTTCAAGGCAAATGCTCTGTGCCGCCATTGCGGGCTGTCTTCTTCCAATAACAAAAGCCTCCGCACGGGAGGTTCGGCAAATTGCGAAAATTCTACCAAAATCGCTAAAACCGGGAGATACGGTCGGCATCATCGCACCGGCGAGCCCTTTTCCGGAAGATTATATCTACAGGACGGAGAAAAACATGAATATGCTCGGCCTCCACGTAAAGTGGGCAAAGAATCTGAACCGGGCATACGGTTACCTTGCCGGTCGTGACCCCCAGCGGTTGAAGGACCTCCATGCCATGTTCAGGGACCCTCAAGTTCAGGCCATCTGGTGCATCCGCGGCGGATACGGTACAAGCCGGCTCCTGCCTTTCCTCGACTACGAACTGATCCGGCGCAACCCGAAGGTCCTGGTGGGGTTCAGCGATATCACTGCGCTGCTCAATGCGATCCGCCAGAGGACGGGACTGGTGTGTTTTCACGGGCCGGTGGGCAGCTCGGAATTTTCGGATTATACCCTTGGTCAGATCAGAAAGATCCTCTTCCAACCGGCTGCCAGCCAGTTCATTTTTCCTTCGACGAAAGAACCAGGTGATGGCACAACCCGTCATGCCTTTCCCATCCGTCCTGGAAAAGCCGAGGGTGAACTTGTCGGTGGAAACCTCTCCCTGATGGCAGCACTGTGCGGGACGCCATTTCAGCCGGATGTGGAAGGAAAAATCGTGTTCCTGGAAGAGGTGGGCGAAAAACCCTACCGCATCGACAGGATGCTCACACAACTGAGGCAGTCACTGCCATTGGAGAGGACAGCAGGGATCATGCTGGGGAAATTTGCCGGCTGCGCGCCGGAAAAGGGCGACATGAGCCTGAGCCTGGAAGAAACCCTGTATGACAGGTTGCGGGACCTGAAAATCCCGGTTGGCTACGGTTTCCCATTCGGACACATCCGCGACCAGTGTACGCTTCCAGTCGGTGGGCGGGCAAGTATCGATGCCAAACGCATGACTGTCGAAATCCTGGAACAAGTCGTTGCGGGGTGATGTTTAACCATTGATGATTGGAATTTCTGCCGATCATCCCTATTTTACAATCCTGAAACAATGGATCGTTCACCTTTCGAAATGCAACAAGCATGAAGATCAAATTCAATTCACCGGTCATTCTGACATTCTCGCTGCTCAGCGCACTGGTCTATTTCCTCAATGAAGCGACCGGTGGATCGGTTATCCACAGTTTTATGCTTCGCAGGGTTGACTTTTCGGAACCCGCCACATTGTTCACGCTGGTCAGCCATACACTCGGTCATGCAAGCATCGAGCACCTGATCGGCAACCTGACATTTATCCTGCTCATCGGCCCGATCGTCGAGGAGAAGTACGGGAGCAAACTTACGCTGATCATGATCGTGGTCACTGCCCTTGTGACCGGCCTGCTGAATGTCCTTCTCTTCAATACCGGGCTGATGGGGGCAAGCGGGATCGTGTTCATGCTGATCATCCTCGTTTCATTTACAAACTCCCGAAATGGCGAGATCCCGGTGACCTTCATCCTGGTGGCCCTCCTTTTCATTGGAAAAGAGGTTTTAGCCGCCCTGCACCACGACCAGGTCAGCCAGTTTGCCCATATCATCGGGGGCGTCTGCGGTGGTGTTTTCGGCTACCTGGGCAGCAGGAAAAAGAAAGAGCCCATCCAGCCAGGTGCCGTCCCGTGAGCACCCGGTCAGGGGTTTTTTCGTTTGTATTTCTTCCAGATCGATTTGAAATGCTTTGCCATCTGGCGGGCTGTTTCTTCCTTGAATTTGATGATCTCGTTCGTGTCGTCCGTTGCCGGGGCAGCACAGGCAATGCAGTCTGCTGACGCGTCGTAGATCGCCGTTTCGGTGATGAAAGGCGTGAATTCAGAGGAGGGAAGGAGAAGGAAGTTTTCCTGCATCTCGACATCCGTCAGGCCGTACCTCTTCTGGTAGGCTTTCATGTTCTTTTCCACGGTCCTCGTGGCCGGAACGATGTATTTGTATTTTGCCTTTTCCCCGAGGTTCACACTCACGATTTCAGAGAAGTCCTTGTTCTCGATATCGTAGTGCAGGGTGGGGCTGACTACCCAGATCTCGGTTGCCTTGTCTTCAAGCTTGATCAGTTGCTTTAGTGTCATCAGTTGTTGTTTTATTTTTTTGTGAATATATCAGCTTCAGGTCAATGGGCTCAGTAATATCCGCTTAATTTCAGGAATTCCGCGATCTCTTCCCCCGGGGGGCTCAGGTGGGTCTGAAAGCCCAGCTTTTTTGCCGCCGCGATATTTTCCGCGTTGTCGTCGATAAACAGGGTTTTTTCAGGCGTGATGAGGCTTTCACGGACCACGTACTCAAAGCAGCTCTGGTCGGGTTTCCGGTGCCCGATCAGGTGTGAATAATACACCCCGTCAAAAAACCGCTTGTCAAAATTGTCGACTTTCAGCTCGCGCTCAAGGTGGCGGTAGACCCATTCCAGGTGAAGGGTATTTGTATTGCTCAGGAGGTACACCCCGTAGCTTTCCCGCAATTTCTTCAGCATGGAAAGGCGATATGGCGGGATCCCCACCAGCATGCTGTTCCAGGCCTGGATCACATCGCGTGCCTGGACATCCCGGCGGGCATGCCTGAGCAGTGCATTCAGAAAGACCTCGGTGCTAATGGCCCCGACTTCAAATTTCTCAATGGCGTTGATGACCGCTTGTTCCACCTGGGGCGCATGATGGGACGGATCCATCAATGCCTGTATCCGTTCAGTGGCGCCTTCAATATCAAGGTCGATGAGGACATTGCCAAAATCAAAAAGGAGGTTACGGGTCTCGGTCATGCGGATTGTTTCTTTTCGGGGTGATCAATGCTCCATGGGTTGTGCCGGGTGCGTCTGTTCAATGCTGTGATCAGTAGGCCCGCACGTTTTTGTTTTCCATGAAATTGATGAAGGCCTTGTTCACGACCCGGTTGCCCCCGGGTGTCGGATAGTCCCCGGAAAAGTACCAGTCCCCGGTATGGTTCGGACAGGCGCTGCGCAACCCGTCAAGCGTCTGGTAGATCACGTCCACTGGGATCTCAATTTCAGGGGGGGTCACGATCCGGGCGATGCGTGCCGAGATCTCCTCCTGGGTGAAATGATCGTACAGGTCTTTTACCATATTGACATTCTGCTCCTTGGGCAGTTGTACCTGGTCAAGGCACCGGTAATAGGTTTCCTCCAGCAGGTGTTCCTTGCCATTTTCCTTCAGCAGCTGCACGAGGGCCTGGAAAGCGACAAATTCCCGCATTTTGGACATGTCTATGCCGTAGCAGTCCGGATACCTGATCTGGGGAGCCGAACTGAGGATGATGATTCGTTTGGGGTGCAGCCGGTGAATGATCCGGATAATGCTGTCTCTGAGGGTTGTGCCCCGCACGATCGAATCGTCCAGCAGCACAATGGTGTCCACGTTGTTGTGGACAATGCCGTATGTGACGTCGTACACGTGCCCGACCATATCGCCGCGTGCAATGTCATCGGCGATAAACGTCCGGATCTTTGCATCCTTGACGGCAAGTTTCTCGATCCGGGGCTGCGGACACAGGATCTTCCTGATCTCTTCCGCATCGGCCGCGCCACCCAACTGTTCGATTTTTTTGGACTTGATCTTGTTGTATTCGATCTGGAGGCCGTCGATAAACCCCTGGAAAGCCACCTCAGCCGTATTGGGGACAAATGAAAATACCGTGTTGTCAAAATCGTAATCGACAGCTTTCAGGACAGTCTCTGCCAACTGGAAACCCAGTTTCTTGCGTTCGAGGTAAATATCCCTGTCCGTCCCCCTGCTGAAGTAGATGCGTTCGAAGGAACAGGCTTTCTTTTCGCCGGGCTCGGCAAAAGGGACTTCAGAAACGCGTCCGTCACATTTGACGATCAGCGCATGTGCAGGTTTTAGTTCCTTGATCTCACGGTAGGGGACGTTCAATGCGGTCTGGATCGCCGGTTTTTCACTGGCAGCCACGACCACTTCGTCATCGTCGTGGTAAAATGCGGGACGGATCCCGTTCGGGTCGCGGATCACAAAGGCATCCCCGTGCCCGATCATGCCGACCATGGTATACCCGCCGTCAAACTTCCGGCATGCCCGGCGCAACAAACGCTGGATGTCCAGGTGCTCGAAGATCAGCTCGTTGATCTCGTTATTCGAATAACCGTCGGGCTTGAACCAGGCAAATAGGCGCTGTACCTCATCATCCAGGAAGTGTCCGATCTTCTCGAGGACTGTGACGGTATCCGATTTCTCCTTCGGGTACTGGCCGAGTTCGATGAGCTCGGCAAAAAGCTCGTCGACATTGGTCATGTTGAAGTTGCCCGCCAACACAAGGTTCCGCGTGATCCAGTTGTTCTGGCGCAGGAAGGGATGGCAGGTCTCGATCGTATTGTCCCCGTGCGTGCCATACCTGAGGTGGCCCATCAGCACTTCACCGGTGTATGGTTTGTTTTCCTTGAGCCATTCAGGGTTGTTGAGCTGCTCAGGCGTCAGTCCGTCAAAGTGCGTGAACACATTGGTAAACAGGTCCTTCAGGTATTGGGGCGAATTGCTCCGCTTTCGGCTGATATAGCGCGTCCCCGGTTCCGCATTGAGCTTGATCGTGGCAATGCCCGCGCCGTCCTGGCCCCTGTTGCGCTGCTTTTGCATGAGCAACTGGAGCGCATGCAAGCCGTAGAGGGATGTGCCATACTTGTCATGATAGTATTGGAGGGGTTTTTTCAGCCTGATAAATGCGATGCCGCATTCGTGTTTGATCTGTTCACTCATGGTTGAAAGAACTAAGGGGCAAAGTTAATTGTTCTAAGCATATTAAAACAGATTCCGGTCGAATCTTCGTATTTTCACATGAATCTGTCTCATTTTTATATCTCCTGACCAGCCGCAAGTGCTGAAAACCTCCATTTATGGCGTTGTTCAATATGTTCAAGGTACCCAAGCATCAGAAGTACAGGTATATCCCGAGGTACTGGGATCCGGAAAAGGAGGACCTTGAGGAAAGGGTCCGGCAGGCTTCCCAGCAAACGACCGCGGGGCCTGAAGATATGAAAGCCAGGATATCACGCGGGTTCCAGCGTCGCGCATCGTACCGTGGGAATGCGGCCCGGCAGGCCAACCGCAGGTCAAACATGATGCTCTTTGTCATCATCATCGCGCTCGTTTTCCTGGCATACCTCGTGCTGACACGCAACTTTCCCGTGATCGAAAAGCTGTTGCAATAGTCAACGGAAACTTTCTAAGTTTGCACCCCATGGGAGACCTGATCAAATTATTGCCAGATTCCATTGCCAACCAGATTGCAGCTGGTGAGGTCATCCAGCGGCCTGCATCGGTCATCAAGGAGCTGCTCGAAAATAGCATTGACGCAGGTGCCACGGAGATCCGCGTGATCATCAAAAAGGCGGGCAAAACATCGATCCAGGTGATCGACAACGGCAAAGGAATGTCCGGGATCGATGCCCGGATGTGTTTCGAAAGGCATGCCACGTCCAAGATCCGGTCGGCCGATGACCTGTTTACCATCCGGACCATGGGCTTTCGCGGGGAGGCGCTTGCTTCCATTGCAGCGATTGCCCAGGTCGAACTGAAAACCTGCGAAAATGGGGAAGAACTGGGGACCCGGATCGTGATCGAAGGGA
>JARQTN010000010.1 GCA_029976695.1 Lewinellaceae bacterium | reverse complement strand
GACACCAACCGCCCCGTTGCCGATGCATTCAAGGCCTACGAAAAAGGAAATTATGCCCTGGCAGAGGAACGATTTGCAGCATTGCCCGAGGACCTGAAAACGCCGGATATGCGCTTTTACCTGGGCATGGCAAAATATGCCCAGGGGAAATACAATGAGGCTAAGGCATCAATCAACTTTGGGGGAAAATACGGATCCCGTTTCGGTGATGCAGCCAGATACTACGGCATCATCATCGATTATGAACGGGGTAGCAAGGCAAGCGCATTTGAGCAACTGAAAAACCTGCTCTACCAGAAGAAATTGGGGGCATTTACCGAAAAAGGCCGGCAATTGCTTGAGTACCTGGCACAGGACCCGGATATCCCTGAAAACAAGGAACGGTAACAGCTCCTCTTTTTTCCGGAGCGAAAATGTACATCACTGTCAATTCTGTATGTCCATAGCCGGATTTTCAGTCTCCGGTATCCGACTTTTCTTCCATTCGATGTATATTCGACGTCCCTGACCACGGATATCATTCTTTGTCCCTTTAATGCAACGTCATGTTCCACCAAATTGAAACCGGATTCTTCCGTTTGTTGTGCACAGGATTGCTTTTCATTGCCTGCACATCGATGCTTTTTGCCCAGTCGATCGAACACATCGAGCCCCCATTCTGGTGGCGGGACATGCAAAACCCCGAACTCCAGATCATGGTCCACGGCAAGGACATCGGGAAATACCGTGTCCATATCGACAATGATGCAGTTGACCTCGTTGCCGTGCACCAGGTAGCGAATCCCAACTACCTGTTCATCGATATACGCATTGCGCCAGGCAATGAGGGCCAGACCTTCGATATCGAATTTCAGCAGGATGGAAAAACGACATTCACCCAACCCTACGAGCTTTATAAAAGAAAACCAGGTTCTGCCCAGCGCAAGGGCTTTGACCAGTCAGATGTCATGTACCTGATCACGCCGGACCGGTTTGCCAACGGCGACCCTTCCAACGATGAGGTGGCAGGGATGAAAGAAGGATTGAACAGGCAGGAGGGTTACGGCAGGCACGGAGGTGACATCGCCGGGATCATCGAGCACCTGGATTATATCAAGGATATGGGATTTACGGCGATCTGGCTCAATCCCGTGCTGGAGAATGACCAGCAAAAGTGGTCCTACCACGGCTATGCCACGACGGATTACTACAAAGTGGATTCCCGTTTCGGAAGCAATGAGGAATATGCCAACCTGAGCAGGATCGCCGGGGAAATGGGGATCAAGGTCATCATGGACATCATCGTGAACCATTGCGGCTCCGAACACTGGTGGATGGAGGACCCGCCGATGGATGACTGGATCAACTACCAGGAACAGGGCTTTGTTCCAACTAACCACAGGAAGACGACACTGCTTGATCCTTACGGTGCCCCGTCAGACAGGGAAAAGATGGTAAAAGGCTGGTTTGTCGAAAGCATGCCAGACCTGAATCAGCGCAACCCCTTCATGTCCAGGTACCTGATCCAGAACACCATCTGGTGGATCGAATATGCGGACCTCGGCGGCATCCGTCAGGATACTTACTCCTACCCTTTCCGGGATTTTATGACCGACTGGACATGTGCGATCATGGAGGAATACCCGGATATGAATATTGTCGGCGAGGAATGGTTTGGGGACATTGGCACACTGGCTTACTGGCAGCAGGGAAAAGACAACCCGGATGGGTACACATCATGCTTGCGCAGCCTGATGGATTTTCCGCTGCAGGTCAAACTGGTCGAGGCGCTGAACCAGGAAGAAGGTTTTGAAGACGGGATCACCCGGCTGTATCTTCAACTTGGCACAGACTATCATTATCCTGCACCGGAAGAACTGGTGATCTTCCCGGACAACCATGACATGAGCCGGATCTGGCACCAGTTGAACAGAGATTTCGACCACTGGAAAATGGCGATGGCGTTTATCCTGACCACGCGGGGTGTCCCACAGATCTATTACGGCACGGAAATCCTGATGGACCACGAGAAACCGGGAGACCACGGCACGATCCGCTCGGATTTCCCTGGCGGATGGAAGGGCGACAAGGTCAATGTGTTTACACGTGACGGGCTGAACAGACAGCAGCAGGAAGCACTGGAATACACAAGAAAACTGCTCCGCTGGCGGAAAGGAAACAAGGCTGTCCAGTACGGATCCCTGATGCATTACGTCCCGGAAGACGGCGTGTATGTCTATTTCCGGTCCCTGGATCAAAAGCACGTCATGGTTGTTCTGAATAAAAGCCATTTGGGCAGGAACATCAACCTGGACAGATTCAGGTTAAACCTCGGTGACGCAGAGGAGGGTATCAATGTCCTGACAGGGGAAACCATCCACCTGGGCAACAGGTTACATGTCTCCGGCCAAACCGCAGTCATAATCGAATACAGCGAATAAAAGATATATCAACATGAAATTCAGGATCCTGAAAACATGCCTTTTGGCGTTTCTCCCCAATTTTCTTTTTGCCCAGGTCATCTGGACGGAACCGCCCTTCCCGACCCAGCTTGACGATGTCACCGTGTATTACGATGCCACACAGGGGAATGGCGCCCTTGCCGGTTTCACGGGTGATGTCTATGCCCATGCAGGTGTGATCACCAGCGAGAGCAATAGCGGTACTGACTGGAAACACGTTGTAGGGGACTGGGGCACGGCAGACGACCGGGTGCTCATGACCAGGGAAGGTGCTGACCTGTATTCGATCAGCTACAACATTGAAGAATTTTATGGCATCCCGCCTGGTGAAGAAGTCCTTCAGCTTGCATTTGTTTTCCGGAATGTAAACGGTACGATCGTGGGCAGGGATACAGACGGGTCCGACATCTTCACAGATGTGTACCCCGTATCTGACCAGCTTTTCATTTCACTGATCTCACCCGCTTCGGCGGAGGGAGTTGCCATTACAGCCGGGGACAGTTTTCGCATCCAGGCGCAAACCAATATGCCCGCCAGGATTACCGTCCATGAAAATGGTGAACTCATTTTCCAGGATTCCGCAGAAATTATCGACTTTTTTGTGACACCCGGTATCACAGGCATCGGGGAAATTGAGATTGTTGCCATCCATGAACTGGATACGGCCGCACTTTCCTTCCCTTATTTCGTTGTTGGAAGCCTTGCCCCGGCAGATCCACCCACTGTGATCGTGGACGGCTTGACATATACGGACAGTTCATATTTCTTCCAGTTGTATGCCCCGGGCAAGGAGATTATTTTCCTGCTTTGCGATGCAACGGACTGGCTACCCGACAATCATTTCCAGATGCGGAAAACGGAAGACGGGAACCGGTTCTGGATTGAGTTACCGAGGTCCCTATTCCCTGAAGGATCAAACCTTTACCAGTACTGGGTTGATCTTGAACGGCTCATTGCAGACCCATATTCAGAGGTGATTTTACATCCCACAGATGACCAGTTCATTCCTCCAGCTCACATGTCAGGATTACCTCCATACCCGCAGAATGCCGAAGGGATCCTGACTGTATTTGACACAGAACAAACAGTGTACGATTGGCAGGCAAATGATTATATCAAACCTGATAATGAAGACCTGATCATCTACGAATTGCTGATGCGTGATTTCCTGGGTGACCACAGTTATGCTTCACTGCTCGATACCCTGGATTACCTGGAAAGACTCGGTGTAAATGCCATCCAATTCATGCCTATCCAGGAATTTGAAGGGAACCTAAGCTGGGGATACAACCCGTCATTCCACATGGCTGTGGATAAATACTACGGATCACGCGAAGACCTTAAAAGGGTGATAGATGAAGCCCATGCGCGCGGCATCGCTGTCATCCAGGATGTCGTCTTCAACCATGTCTTCTCACTGAGTCCGCTAGCTCAGCTTTACTGGGACAGCCAGAATTTCAGGCCGACCCCGGAAAGCCCTTATCTCAATGTGACAGCCCGGCATCCTTTTAATGTTGGCTATGATGTGAATCACGAAAGCATTGCGACTCAACAATGGGTGAAAAAAGTACTCGAATACTGGATTACGGAGTTCAGGTTCGACGGATTCAGGTTTGACCTGTCCAAGGGATTCACACAGAAAAATACAGGGGACAATGTCGGCGCCTGGTCACAATATGACGCAAGCCGGATCACGATCCTGAAGGATTATGCCGATTTCATCTGGAGTATCGATTCGACCAATTATGTGATCCTCGAGCATTTCGCAGATAACACGGAAGAAAAAGAACTGGCTGATTACGGGATGATGCTGTGGGGGAATATGAACCATGCCTTCAGTGAGGCTGCCATGGGTTACAGCTCAGACCTGGACTGGCTGGACTATTCCGTGCGCGGATGGGACTCCCCGCATGCAGTCGGCTATATGGAAAGCCACGACGAGGAACGCATGATGTACAGACTGCTGAATTTCGGAGACAGCGAAGGCAACTACAATACACGCGAGTTGACTACAGCATTACAGCGTGTGGAAGCTGCGAGTACGATCTTTTACACTGTGCCGGGACCAAAAATGCTCTGGCAATTTGGTGAAACGGGATATGATTATTCGATCAATCATTGTGTAAATGGAACGGTGAATGACAATTGCCGGCTGGATCCCAAACCCATCCGCTGGGATTACCTGGAAGATTGGCGCAGGGAACGGCTGTTCAGGGTCACAGCATCCCTGCTCCATCTGAAAAAGGAATATCCGACATTTTCAACAACAGACTTCTTTTTCAATGACGGCAATTTGTATGTGAAGAATGTCCACCTCAACCACCCGGATATGGATGCGACCGTGATCGCGAACTTCAGGGTGACCACTTCCGATGTGATCCCGAAATTCCAGTACCCGGGCACCTGGTATGAATATTTTACCGGCGACAGTATCGAAGTTGCGAATGTGGAGGACAGGATCACCTTCCAGCCCGGCGAATACCGGGTATACACATCCAAACGGATCACTCCTCCTGACGGATTCACGACAAGTGTACCAAAGCCAGCGCAAATTGAGGAAATCACGCTTTCTCCCAATCCTGTACATCCGGGAAGTGAAGTCAGGCTGACGGTCTTTCCGGGGGAACAGATCAGGGAAATCCGGTTGACGGACTTCTCGGGCAGGCAACTTGTCCAGCTCAACGAATTGGCGGGTTCAAGCGGATTGATTACAATACCAGGAAACCTGAGTAGCGGGATTTACCTCCTCCGGGTGGAAACCGATGAGCGGTTATACCAGGGTAAGATCCTTTTAGCCAGATAGGTGATCAGTGGACCGACACCTTTTGGGAATAGATACCGTCCTTGGACCGGACTGAAATGATGTACACGCCAGGTGTAGTTGGAAGCCGGTAGTGAGCAGCGGGATCTTCGATTTTTCTTTCAGCATGGACCTTGCCGGATGTGTCCAGCACGGCATATGAAAGCCGGGAAAGGTCGGAGTCAGGGCTTAATTTCAGGCGAAATGTGCGCTGATCCGGATGTACAATAATTTGAATATCCGGGTCACCTGACTGTTCTTCTGTTGATACCAAGCCATACGCATATTCCATCCATTCAATTCCGCCGGGCAAAAGCAGGTTATGGTTGAAATCGAAAAATGTGGCATGCTCCTGGTGTGAACCCTGCCCCCACTGGGTACGGCAGCCGGTCGACACCCACGAGGGTTCCCAGTAGACAACCCCGATCCCTCCGCTTTCGATGACCTCTTCAGTCAGATCGATCAGCCAGTCCCGCTGAATCTCAGGGGAGGCCGGGGCATAATCCGGGTGTACACTGTTGATGATATTGTTTGCCTGGTCCTGTGCCGCAGTCGTCCAGATATACCCGGTCTCCACGATCATGACATCCTTGGTCGGGTACTTGGCCTTCAATTGTGCGATGATCGCCCCGGTCTCGTCCAGATCTGTCGGCTGGTGCCATGCCCAGTAATAGGAAATGCCGATAAGATCAAAGTCCGTGACGCCGTGTTGGTGAAACTGGTCCATCCACCAGCTGACCGCTGACGGGTCTGCGATGTGCAGCATGATCCTTACCTCCTCAGAAAGGTCCCGCACAGCCTGGATGGCAGAATTGAATAACGGCGCATTCCGTTCCCAGTCGAGGACCCATTCCTGGTTTTGCTCCGGGGTCAGCAAAATCCCCTTGTTCGTCTCATTGCCGATCTGCACCATTTCGGGCATCAATCCTTCATCGTCCAGGGCTGAAAGAGTCCCGTAAATATAGTTGTACAGCGAATCCTGGAGCACAGGGAGATTGTCAGCTACAGGCAGCCAGGCTGCAGGGATGACCTGTTTTCCCGGGTCCGCCCAGTTGTCGGATAGGTGGAAATCCAGCAACACGGACATCCCTGCATTCTTCGCCCGCTGGATCCCTTTTTTGACATCCGCATAGTCAGAATACCGTTTCCCGGAATTCAGGTTGTCATACCAGGCAGGCGTGTGCCACAGCCTGAACCTGACAAGATTGCAGCCATGGTCACCGAAGATATGGTAGACATCTTTTGGAACTCCGTTTTCTTTGTACGTTGCCCCGCAATCTTCCATCTCGTTGACATAGGACTGGTCGGCACCAAAATAGAACTCCTGTGCCATGTTTGTACCTGCAAACATAGGGAGGAGCAGAATGAGATATAAAAAGCATCTTCTCATGTCATTCGAATATAGAACAAAACAGGTCACCGCAATCCATTGTTGTGGTGACCTGTCAGCTTGTTTACAAAGCAACCAATCTATCCGCCGTATCCTTCATTCTGGACCAGGTTGATATTTGCACCCACATCAGCTGAAGGGATCGGGTATACGTTCCTGAAATCTTCCACGGCCCTGCCATCCATGACACCTCCTTTCCACTGCCAGAGATAGTCCCCTGTTGTAAATTTGCCAAAGCGGACCAGATCAGTACGGCGGTGGCACTCCCAGTACAATTCCCGCGCCCGTTCATCCAGGATCATGTCCAGGTCAAGTTGCGCATCGGAAATATTGCCTGTTGTGGACCCGCCATAGGCACGTGTCCGCACCCTGTTGAAGTATTCAAGGGCGAGTGCACGGTTGCCGTTGGACCGCAAGATCGCTTCGCTTGCCATCAAATAGATATCTGCCAGCCTGAACATCGGGAAGTCCGTATCGGGGAAATCGGAATCTGATCCACGTACCCCTTCTGATGTCACGTTCTTGAATTTCCCAACTGCATAGCCTTCCGTGAACAGAGCGATGTCATTGATATCGAGGGATTGTCCGTCCGTATGGAAAATACCCCGGCCATCAAATGCGGAAAGCCTGAGTTCATAGGAATAATCAGGCCTGTCCAGATAGAGAAGGACCTGGTATCCACCTGCCTTGGCTAACTGGATATCGGCACCGCCGCGAGTCAGGATCGCATCCCCGTTTTCATCACCCAGGTCAATGACCCAGTCATCGTTTGCACGGAATTTGAAAGCCCCTTCGGTCATCGACAGGTTGGCCTCCATTGCACCTTCTTCAGCATTCCAGGTCATATCTACATCCTCATCCCAGTTTCCCGATGCAGCCGGGCCAATGATGCCCCACTCAGTACGTTCGAGCGTATAGGTGCCGTTTGTGAGGTTAACCTCGATCCTGTAAAGCCCGGCTTCACCTGCACGGATTGTGTCGCCGTTCATTTCAAGGGTGCCGTCTCCTCCGTTATCACCCAGCGTCTGCGCAAATGAAGGGATCAATGTGAACAGCAGCGGAGCATTGTCTTCGTCAAAATACTTGTATCCTTCGAAGATACTGTTTCGCTGCGGGGACGAAATTGCTGAATTATTATTCGTCGGATTCCAGCCCTGGTAAGCTCCCGGGGCGTAGATCCTGGGGTAGGAAGCTGACTGCCCCAGGTTTCTTTCTACGACAATACCACCTGCGCCTACATCAAGCGGGAAGTTTTCCACAAACTGCCTGGTCGTGCGGGTTCCTGCCCAGCCACTTGCCACACCATAATCTGCAGCATTCATAGAGCCACCAATGCCCGCCCTGACCAGGAAAGTCATGCCGCCCCACGTCCGGGTCTTGACCCCGTCAAAGGCTACCGGGAAGATCACTTCATCCGAGGTATGGTTGTCAGCAAGAAACAGGTGTGTATATTCTGGCTCCAGTTCATAGCCTGCGTCAATCACCTTCTGGCAGTATGTCAGGGCATCCTGGTAGCGCGGTGTGCCGGTATACACTTCTGCGTTCAGGTAGAGTTTTGCCAGCAGCGCCCAGACGGCACCCTGATCAGCACGTGCATATTCGTTCGTCCGCACCTGGGCGATCTGGTTCTCGATTTCCAGCAGCTCAGATTCAATATAATTGTACAGGTCAGGTGCCTGGATCTGTTCCGGGAAGAAAGACCCCACCGCATCTTCTTCCGTGACAAACGGCACATTGCGGAAGAGGTCCAGTGCATGCCAGTAGCTCAGTGCGCGCAAAAACCTCGCCTCCGCACGATATCCCTGGATCTCGGCACGCAAATTTGCATCTACACCCCGGTCACTCAGTTTTGCATCCGTTGTTTCCCGAAGGAATTCGTTGCAAATCACGATCTGATAAAAAACACGGCTGTAAAAGGCAAAGATGAATCCGTCAGCAGCGGTCCATGCCATATTGTGGAAATCCTGGATGGTCTGGTCATTCCAGCCGATCACCGCCTCGTCTGTCGAAAGTTCCTGGTGATACCAGTATCCCCTGAGATATTGTCCAAACCCTTCATCGATCCCCTCGATATCAGGCTGGCCGGCAGGGCCTTGCTGCCCGCTCAGGGCAAGACCGCCATACACTTTCGCAAGAAACTGCCGGTAGGATTCGGGACTGTCAAAAACGACATTGGCCGTGACAACATCCTCATCAATGGGCACCGTGTCCAGGTCTTTCACGCAGGACTGGGAGATCCCCAAAATGAAAAAAAGAATAAAAAATGGTTTGATGATATAAGTCTTGATTTTCATGATCTCTTGTTTGTCGCTTTTAGAATTCAACATTCAATCCGAATAACCAGGTCCGCGGCCTTGGATAAAAGGAGTTGTCGATCCCGCCAAAGATCTCAGGATCGAGCCCGTCATAGCTCGTGATGACAAATGGGTTCTGCACAGTGGCATATACCCGGAAGAACTTTCCGATCGCATTGTCAAATGTATATCCGAGCGTGATGTGGTCCACCCTCAGGAAATCCGCAGGCCGCACAAAATGGTCACTGAATGTCAGGCTCGACTGCTCCAGCACATTATTCTCAACAGCAGAATGATGCACATTCCAGAGAGTTCCTGAGGTGTGGTAGATCCGGTTGAGCCAGCCCTGGTCAGTCTGCACGTTGTTATATACATAATTCCCTACATTGGCCCTGCCGGCAAAACTCAGGCTGAAATTGTGTACATCGACCCTGCCGGTAAACCCGAATGTAAAATCGGGAGCCGGGTTCTCAAACCTGTATTTGTCTTCCTCATCCACATCGCCATCTCCGTCCAGGTCCTCGAACTGGTCTTCCAGGATGTTTCCGTTTTCATCGTACAGCTGTTTGAACACATAGAAAGACCGGGGTGCAAAACCGACCGTGTGGATCTGGATATTTGAGCCCACACCACCTGCGATGCCTCCGGTCGGCACACCAATAAAATCGGGATCGTCAGTTGCGGTGAGGCGTGTGATCTCGTTCCTGTTGTACGCCACATTCACGCTCAGATCTACATTGACATTCTGGCTTGTGTAGGGTGTGGTAAAAAGCGCCAGCTCCACGCCCTGGTTTTCCATATCTCCTACGTTCGTTGTGACAAAGTTCGTGAGGTTCGTCCCGGCAGGAACAGGGATCCGGTTGAGCAGGTCTGTTGTATTCCGCTGGTACACATCAAGGGATCCGCTGAGGCGGTCTTTGATGATGGAGAAATCCACACCCAGGTTCAGCGTACTTGTTTCCTCCCAGCGAATATTGGAATCATATCCATTCGGCCGTATGGTTGTCACAAAATCATTACCTAACTGGTAGGCTGCATTCTCCGTACCGATCTGGTACCTGGCCAGGTAGGCGTAAAAGTCACCGATGTCCTGCTGCCCCGTTACCCCCCAGCCAGCACGGAATTTCAGGCTGTTGAAACTGGAACGCTGATTGTCAATGACCTTTACGGCGAAGGCAGCTGCGGGAAACAGGCCCCACCTGTTATCGGGTGAAAACCGTGAAGTGCCATCCCTCCGCAGTGTCAGCGTCAGCAAGTAGCGGTCATCGTACCCCAAATTCGCCCTGCCGAAGAAGGAGACCAGGTAATACTCAGCCGGGTCACTGCCTTCAAGTGTCTCTGCAGGTGTCCCCGCAGCATCCGAATTCCTGAAGTAATTGTCGATCTCGAAATGCTGCCAGGAATAGCCGGCCATCAGGTCGATGCTTGCCTTGGCAAGGTTCTTTTTGTAATTCAGGTAGAACTCGAGCAAATCATTTTTCCGTGATTGCTCATAATAGTTGTTGACGCCTCCGCCGTTGATCTCGTCAAAGGCAAATGCCGCCGTATTTGGCACGACCACGGAACCATCTCCATTTGACCGGTCCATCGCCAGGTTGAGGTTTGCCCTCAGATCCGTAAAGAAGGGAAACCGGTAATCTGCGGATAGATTCAGGATCGTCCTGCTCACATCTGACCTGTCCTCGCGCAGATCCAGCAAGGCCATCGGATTAGTCGGGGCGATCAGTGCCGGGTTTCCATTATTGTCCACCCAGGTAAAATATCCACCATAGATGTCGCTTGTATCCTGGCGGATCGGGTGTGTCGGGTCAAAACCGACAGCATTCCCGATCGCTCCCCTGTCGGCAAAGTTGTTATTGGTCAGCATCCCCTTCAGCGAAATATTCAACTGCAAGGTATTATCAAACAGTCTCGGGTTCAGGTTCACCCCACCGGTGAACCGTTGAAAGTTGTCCGTTTTAAGGATGCCGTCCTTGTAGGTATACCCGAGAGACACTCTGTAAGGCACTTCACCTACGGCCCCGGAAGCATACACGTTGTGGTCCTGCCCGAAGGCAGGCTGATAGATCTGTTCCTGCCAGTTGGTCGACGTATTGCCCAATTTGGTGAATACCGGATGGTCGGGCGCATACCGATCGCTGATGATGGACCGGTATTCATCCGCATCCAGCACATCCACAAATCTTGTCGCCTCTCCGACAGAAACATTCCCGTTATACCCGATTGAAAGCTTGCTGCCGACAGATCCTTTTTTCGTTGTGATCAGGATCACCCCGCCGGCGGCCCTGTTTCCATAGATCGCGGCAGCGGAAGCATCCTTCAGGACTGTAAAGCTCTCGATATCATTCGGGTTGATGATATTGAGCACGTTCCGTGAACCGGAAACAGCACTGTTGTCAATCGGCACGCCGTCGATCACGATCAGCGGATCGTTTGTCGCACTGAGGGACGATTCCCCCCTGATCCGGATGGCCGACCCTTCGCCTGGCGCTCCTCCGGTGGTGATCGTAACGCCAGGCACTTTACCTGCCAGCAGTTCGGAAGCGCCGGTGATCGCACCCCGGTTGAAATCCTCAGCAGAGACCGACTGGACAACACCAGTCGCATCTTCCCGCTTGACCGTGCCGTAGCCGATCACGACCACTTCCTCCAGCAGTTCACCCGCTGTCAGGACTATGATGAGCTCACTCTTGCCGGAAATGTCGACATCCTGTGTCTGGTAACCGGTATAACTGATACGAATGATCTCAAAGCCTTCCGGTATCGTAAGTTCAAAGTTTCCGTCAATATCGGTGACGGTTCCGATCAGGGTATCTCTCACCACGACATTTGCCCCGATCAGCGGCTCTTCATTGCTGCCATCAATGACCGTCCCGGTCACCGTTCTTTGTGCCTGCATGGAGATGCTGAACAAGAGCATAAAAAGAAGTGGTACAGTACATATGATTTTGGGGTATTGCCTGGACCTTCTAAAAGGTAAAATTTTAATTTTCATATGCAATTCATTAACGTTCGATCACGAATTTAAGATTAAAATTGTACCTTAGGATAGCGTTTAACAAGCAAATTAACCCTGATTGTATTATTCTTAACTAAATCTTTTTATGACATGAAAAGACAAATACTTTTTGTTCTTATTTCCATACTTGCAGCCGGAGTCTCCCAGGCACAGATTGCATCTGTGGGCCTGATCGGATCAGCCACGCCCGGAGGATGGGATGTAGATACCAATATGGTCCAGGATCCGGACTCATTGCATATCTGGACGTTGAGCATTACATTGACCGATGGTGAGGCAAAATTCAGGGCTGACGATGACTGGGCAGTGAACTGGGGCGACCAGGCATTCCCGGTTGGTGTCGGGGTTCAGGATGGTGATAACATCCCTGTGATTGCTGGTGATTACTTCATTACCTTCAATTCAAACACAGGAGATTACTACCTGGAATATGATTCCCCCATCGGGATTATCGGTTCGGCTACACCAAATTACTGGACAAACGAATGGGATTCGGATATTAACATGATCCCGGATACGTCTGCGGTCCAGGACACGGACCTGTTCTTTGTGACCCTCGATCTATCTGCTGCTGTCGCAAAATTCAGGCAGGACGATGACTGGGCTGTCAATTGGGGCTCATCAGATTTTCCCAGCGGGATCGGAACACAGGACGGTTCCAACATACCCATTCCAAATGCCGGCAATTATGAAATCACTTTCAATCGCAGGACCGGGGAATACAATTTCAAGGAAAATGTCACCTACACGACAGTCGGGATCATTGGTGATGCCACCCCGGGCGGATGGGACACCCCTACAGCAATGACGAAAGACCCGGATAATGGTGACCTGTGGACACTTTCTGCCAACTTGAGCGCCGGCGGACTTCAATTCTCGGGAGATGAAGGAGCAGTCATCTGGGGCGGCACGGATTTTCCCGAAGGAACAGCGGCTGTAGACGGTGACACCATCCAGATACCGGCAGGCAAATACCTGATCGAGCTGAATACGAACACGGGTGCTTATTCTTTCCAGGCGGTGACGATCTATGAGACCATCGGCATCATCGGGACAGCAAGCCCGTTAAGCAACTGGGATGAAGATGTCGATATGGAAAGGAGCTCAACTGATTCTTCCGTGTGGACATTGCGGACTGATCTCAATGACGGTGAACTGAAGTTCAGGGCGAATAACAACTGGGATGTAAACTGGGGCGGAACGGATTTCCCGACAGGAACCGGATCCCTTGGATCCTTCACGAATATCCCGATCACAGCAGGTGAGTACTTCATTACGTTCAATTCCTTCACCCTGGAGTATGAATTCAGGGAGTTGATCGTGTATGACACGGTCGGGATTGTGGGAAATGCCAGCCCGACGGAAAGCTGGGACATCGACACATACCTCGAAAAGAGTGCTGCAGATGAAAATATCTGGACCCTCCAATCTGCCACAATCTACGATTTTGATCACAATGAAACTGCTGATGGCGGCGTGAAATTCAGGGTTAATTCAGCATGGGATGTAAACTGGGGCTCAGCTGACTGGCCGACTGGTATGGGCACCCAGGATGGTGCCAACATCCGGACAGTTGCAGGTACATATGGAATTACTTTAAACTCTGCAACGGGTGAATACGCCTTTGGCGATCCGCTGACCTCGACCGAGGACCTGCTGAAACCCTCTCAGATCGAAGTGTTTCCGAACCCGGCTACCAACATGCTGAATATCGATTTTACGGATGTACAGGTCAAAGGGACGATGACCTTCCAGGTTTTTGACATGAAAGGACAGTTGCTGATGACCCGGGAGCAGGCTGCTGCAAAACAAATGCAATTGAATGTTTCATCCCTGCCGACCGGTAATTACACATTACAGGTGCTTGGGGAAAATTTGATTGTGGGCAAACGGTTTGCCATTGTGGAATAAGAAGATTCCGATCTTACAGATAAGGGGCTGTCATGTTGCGTGGCAGCCCTTTTTTGTTCCGCGCATTGGGGCAAGTTTCTTATATTCATGCCAACACGAACACCCGCCACTTGTAATTCCAGTCACCAACAAAAAAAGGAAAGCACCATGATGAAGAGAAAGATCCTCCTCGATGAATCTGAAATCCCAACCCATTGGTACAATGTGATCGCAGATATGCCGAACAAGCCTTTGCCACCATTGCACCCGGGTACGCAAGAGCCCATCGGCCCGGAAGCGCTCGCACCATTGTTTCCCATGGAACTGATCAGGCAGGAAGTCAGTGGGGAGAAATATATCGAGATCCCCGACCAGGTCAGGGACATCTACAAATTGTGGCGGTGCACCCCGATGTACCGGGCTCATGGGCTGGAAGCCGCCCTGGACAGCCCGGCCAGGATCTTTTACAAATATGAAGGGGGCAGCCCGGCGGGATCACACAAACCCAATACGGCCGTTGCCCAGGCCTATTACAACAAACAGGAAGGCGTCAAAAAAATCACCACCGAGACAGGTGCAGGCCAGTGGGGCAGCGCCCTGAGCTTCGCCTGCAATGTGTTTGACCTGGCTTGCGAGGTATATATGGTCAAGATCTCCTACCAGCAAAAGCCCTACAGAAAATCGCTGATGAATACCTGGGGCGCTACCGTCCATGCCTCACCGACAGACCAAACCCAGGCCGGACGCAAGATCCTGGAAGCGGACCCGGATTCTCCCGGCTCTTTGGGAATTGCCATTTCTGAAGCGGTGGAAATGGCTGCCGCTGACGAGCAGACCAAATATGCACTCGGCAGCGTGCTCAACCATGTGCTGCTGCACCAGACTGTTGTCGGCCAGGAAGCTGTCAAACAGATGGAGATGGCAGGCTATCTGCCTGACATTGTGGTTGCGCCGTTTGGCGGCGGTTCCAACTTTGCAGGAATCAGCTTCCCCTTCCTCCGGCTCAACATTGAAGAAGGCCAGAAGATCCGGTGCATCGCAAGCGAGCCCGCATCATGCCCGAAACTGACACGTGGCGTGTTCAGGTATGACTTTGGGGATACCGTGGGCATGACACCCCTGCTCCCCATGTATACTCTCGGGCATGATTTTGTGCCAGCCCCGATCCATGCCGGCGGGTTGCGCTACCATGGCGCAGGTGTGATCGTCAGCCAGCTCCTGAAGGATCAGCTGATCGAGGCAGTCGCGCACAAGCAACTGGAATGCTTCGAGGCTGGTGTCCTGTTTTCCAAAACAGAAGGGATCGTGCCGGCCCCGGAAACAACGCATGCCATTGCGACAGCGATCAGGGAAGCAAAACGATGCAAGGAGGAAGGGAAGGCTGAAACCATCCTGATCCATCTTTGCGGGCACGGATATTTCGACCTGAAAGCTTATGAAGATTACCTCGCAGGGAAACTCGTGGAACACGAGGTAACCTCCGATGAGATCAAGGCCTCGCTGGCAAAGCTGGACACACCGGTTCCCGAATAAAACAAACGGTACTGAATGCTTCACAAGGAGATTCCAACATTTGTCGCTGATGACTGGGCAGGCCTGCTCCAGATCCTGTTCAATGACTCCTGGGCGCCTGACATCAGCCGGTTCAGGTCTTCCTACGTGTACCGGGGATTAAACCAGAGCACCTATGCACTTTCAACGACCCTGAACAGGCTTGGGGAATCCCATCTGGAGAAACACCTCCTCCGGAATTTTCGCAAATACGCATATCGCGATGTGAAGGAAGACAATCCGTGGAACTGGCTTTCCCTGGCCCAGCATCACGGGCTGCCGACCAGGCTGCTGGACTGGACATACTCACCGCTCGTCGCCCTCCATTTCGCAGTCGGCAACTTCAGGAAATACGATCTGGACGGCATGATCTGGGCGGTCAATTACGTCGATACAAAGGAACATCTTCCGGACTCATTGAAACGGGTCATAGAGGATGAGGGCTCACACATCTTCACGACTGAAATGCTGGGCAGGGCGGCAGCTGGACTTTCGCAGTTAGGATCCCTGCAGGATGATCCGTTTCCCGTATTCCTGGAGCCGCCATCGCTTGACGACCGGATCGTAAACCAGTATGCCGTTTTTTCCATGATGTCGGATCCGAATGTCATGATCGATGAATGGCTGGCACGGAATACTGTGCGGGCATTCCGGATCCAGATCCCGGCCCACCTCAAGTGGGAGATCCGGGACAAACTCGACCAGTCCAATATCAACGAACGGGTGCTGTTTCCCGGTTTTGACGGCCTTGCCAAATGGCTCAAACGGCACTATATCGATATCCGGGCGAACACAGAGGAGGATTGAGCTGTTGACTTGAAATGAAGGCAGCGCCGGAAATTTGTAATTTTACCCGAACCTGTATAACCTGAACAGAAAATGAAAGTGAAAAGACCATTCAACCTCCAGCAATGGATCGATGCCCACCGGGACGAGCTGAAGCCGCCTGTAGGGAACAGGAACCTCTATAAAGATGCCGGAGATTATATCGTGATGATCGTTGCCGGGCCAAATGCGCGAAAAGACTATCATTACAACGAGACAGAAGAGCTTTTTTACCAGTTGGAAGGCGAAATCAATGTACGCATCCAGGAGGACGGGAAAGCCGTGGATATCCCGATCAGGGAAGGAGAGATGTTTCTCCTCCCCGGCAAAGTGCCCCACTCCCCAGTGCGATCAGCTGGCAGCATCGGGTTGGTCGTCGAGTTGAAACGGGAAGGAAATGAAAAGGATGGCCTGCTGTGGTTTTGCGACAAATGCAATACCAAACTGCATGAAACATACTTCAAGCTGGAAAACATCGAAAAGGATTTTCTTCCGCGGTTCAGGGAATTTTATGGCAGCGAAGAATTACGTACCTGCCCCACATGCGGAACGGTGATGGTAGCAGACGAGCGTTTTGTGGATTGATCGCGCATAATGGCAGGTAACTACTATTTCGCTTCCGACTTCCATTTGGGGATCGATGCCAGGCTGTCCAGCCTCGAAAGGGAAAAACAGATCATCCGCTGGCTGGAAAAGATTTCTTCCGATGCGGAGGAGATCTATTTCGTCGGGGACCTGTTCGACTACTGGTTTGAATACCAGCAGGTCGTACCCAAAGGGTTTTCCAGGTTCATCGGCAAGATCAGCGAACTGAGGGACCAGGGGATACCCATCACATTCTTCACAGGAAACCATGATATGTGGATGTTCAGTTACTTTACCGAAGAATTTGGCATCCCGGTATTGAGAGAACCTGTGAAAAAGGAAATCAACGGCAAAAAATTCATCATTGGCCATGGTGATGGGCTGGGACCGGGTGACCATGGCTACAAATTTATCAAACGGGTGTTTGCGAACAAGCTCTGCCAATGGGCTTTTGCCCGGGTTCATCCGAATTTGGGCGTTTCAATCATGAAATACTGGTCAAACCGGAGCCGGTCAGCAAACAGGGAAGAAAAGGCATTCCTCGGGAAAGACAAAGAGTGGCTTGTGCAGTATGCAGAAGAAACCATCCAGCATGAGGATATCGACTTTTTCATTTTCGGCCACAGGCACCTGCCCATAGACTATACACTTTCAAATGGAAAATCGCGCTACATCAACCTGGGAGACTGGCTCGAGTTCAACTCGTATGCAAAATTTGACGGACAGGAGCTGAAACTGCTGTTCTTTGAAAATGCAAAAACTGTGATCTATCCAGTACAGGAAAAGGCTTCAACTTGAACCGGAACCGCTACACGGTCATGATATCCTTTTCTTTTGCGTCCAAGATCTGATCAATTTTATCAGTATAATCGTGCACAAGTTTTTCCACTTCCGCTTCTTTCCTTTTTGCCACATCTTCCGGATAACCGTCCTTCACCTCATTTTTGATAAAGTCCAGCACCTTGTGCCGTCCATTGCGCAGGCTGATCCTGGCTTCCTCCCCAAGTTGTTTTGCCTGCTTGACGAGCTCCTTTCTCCGTTCCTCGGTGAGGGGCGGGATATTGATGCGAATGAATTCACCATCATTTTGCGGTGTCAAACCCAGGTTTGCCTCAAAGATCGCTTTCTCGATGACCGGAAGCATTTTCTTCTCCCATGGCTGGATAGATAACGTACGGGCATCGGCAACGGCCACATTTGACACCTGGTTCAGCGGGGTCGGATTCCCGTAATAGTCCACCATGATCCCGCCCAGCATGCTCACCGATGCCTTTCCGGTGCGTATCTTGATGAGTTCCTTGGATAAATGTTCTATCGCATCCTTAAAAAAGGATCTGGATTCCTTAAGGTACTGATCTATGTCCTTGCTCATAATTCCATTTTTTTAACCGCTGAAAAATTAATGAATTTATTCCAAATCTGATGCCCTACTGCACGAAACCAAAACGGGAGAAACTCGGAACAAGGGCTTCCTTCTCCCAAGCATTCCGACCGGTGGTTACCGGATCATGTCGATACCGGTGTACCTGCGGAGCACCTCCGGTATGCTGATCCCGTCTTCCTTCTGGTTGTTTTCAAGCAGGGCAGCAACAATCCTGGCCAGGGCGAGGGCACTCCCGTTCAGTGTATGGGCAAGCCTGGTTTTTCCATTTCCGTCCTTGAAGCGCAGTTTCATCCGGTTTGCCTGATATGTCTCAAAATTGGATACTGAACTCACTTCGAGCCACTTTCCCTGGGCTGCCGAGTAGACCTCAAAATCAAACGTCAGTGCCGAAGTAAAACCCAGGTCCCCGCCACAAAGCCGGAGGATCCTGTACGGAAGTTGGAGCTTGTCCAGCAGGCCCGAGACATGGGCAAGCATCTCATCGAGCACCTCGTAACTGTTGTCGGGATGTGCCAGGTGGACGATTTCAACTTTGTCAAACTGGTGCACCCTGTTCAACCCTTTTACGTCAGACCCGTATGACCCGGCCTCACGCCTGAAACACGGCGTATATCCCGTCAGTTTGACAGGGAAATCGGATTCCTGAAGGATCTGGTCGCGATACATATTGGTCAGGGGCACCTCTGCCGTCGGGATCATGTACAGATCATCCTTTTCCATGTGATACATCTGCCCTTCCTTGTCCGGCAGCTGTCCCGTCGCCCGCGCAGAAGCTGCGTTGACCATATAAGGCGGGATAACCTCGACATAGCCTGCCTCCCGCGCCTCATCTAGGAAGAAATTGATCAACGCGCGCTGCAACCGCGCCCCGTCCCCGCGATAAAGGGGAAACCCGCTTCCGGTAATAAAGGCACCCAGCTTGAAATCGATGATCCCGTATTGTTCTGCCAGCTCCCAGTGCGGCAATGCATCCGGGGGCAACACCGGCATGGATCCCTGCCAGGCACGATAGATTTCATTGTCTTCCTCGCTCTGGCCTGCAGGAACGCTTTCATGTGGAATATTGGGGAGGTTGAGCAGGCAGGATTCAATCTCGTCCTGGATCTCGTTCATGCTTTTCTGCAGGGATTCGGCTTCCTCCTTGAGTTGCGCTACCCTTTCCTTGGCGGTGTTTGCCTCATCCTGCCTTCCAGCCTGGAACAACTTCCCGATCTCCCGGGATAACTGGTTCCTTTCAGCGAGCAGGGAGTCCAGCCGGGTCTGTGTTTCCTTCCTCTGATCATCAAGGTCTACCGCCTTGTCTACCAGTGCAAGCTGGGCCTCTTTGAGCCCCCTTTTCCTGAGTCCTGTGATGGCCCGTTCACGGTGGGCACGAAGTTCATGAATCAATAACATGGGATATCATTTTTTGAGTTCCTGGCGTTATAGAATACCTGTAACAAATAAAGATCAGTTTGTCGAGAAATTGCAGATACAACAGGGAAAAATTGCAAAATACAGTATGATTATCCAAAAGTATATGTAATTTTACGCCGTAAATGCATACCTGAATTATTTCAATTCGCAATTCAATCTGATTTAATTCCGTACCTAAGCTTTTAGTTAGTGTCAGATGGTCGGGTGTTCTGGGAACACATTTTTGAAGTGAATTGAAATTCAAAATCAGAAAGGAAATTTATTTATTGATTCAATTTACATGCTACTATGTATGATATTTTGCAGTTGAATGACATGCTGGTACCTGAGTTGAAGGAACTTGCAGAGTCATTGGACATTAAAGGGTTTAAGAAATTGAACAAGCAGGAACTGATCTACAAGATCCTGGATCAGCAGGCGCTTGTTGGCAAGGAAGCCGGAGAAGGTGATAAGCCGGCCAAGGAAAACGGCGCAGAAGACAAACCGAAAAAAAGACAGCGCCGGAGGAAAAAATCCAACACGGAAGAATCCGAAGCGAAGAATTCCCCGGAAGAGCACGAAAAGGATCAGGATCAAAGCAATGATCAGGATCAAAGCAATGATCAGGATCAGGATCAAAACAAAAAGGAAGATCAGCCAGTGGGCAGGAAGCAGCATCAGGATGATTCCTCCCGTGGCGGTGACCGCAGAAGGGGGGAAAAGCGGGATGCGCCGAAGCATTCCCCGAGGCATGAAGACAAGCAGAAGGAAGAAGTCCCGGAAAAAGAGAAATTCAATATCGACCTTGACGGGATCATTGAAGGTGTCGGGGTCCTGGAAATGATGCCCGACGGGTATGGTTTTCTGCGTTCTTCGGATTATAACTACCTGACTTCACCGGATGACATCTATGTATCACCTTCCCAGATCAAGCTGTTTGGCCTGAAAACGGGTGACACGGTGAAAGGTGCGATCCGACCACCCAAGGAAGGGGAAAAATATTTTGCACTCCTCAGGGTTTCAATGATCAATGGTCTAGAACCCCCTGAAGTCCGCGACAGGGTGCCATTTGATTACCTGACGCCCTTGTTCCCGAATGAAAAATTCAACCTGTGCACCCACCCGCTTGGGAAGGACTATGGCAACAGGATGATCGACCTGTTCACACCGATCGGGAAAGGCCAGAGGGGACTGATCGTGGCACAACCGAAAACAGGAAAAACTTTCCTGTTGAAAGATGTCGCCAATGCGATCGCACAAAACCATCCTGAATGCTACCTCCTCGTGCTCCTCATCGACGAACGTCCGGAGGAGGTGACGGACATGAAACGCAGCGTACGGGCTGAAGTGGTTTCTTCCACTTTCGACGAACCGGCAGACAACCATGTGCGCGTTGCCAATATCGTGCTTGAAAAAGCCAAAAGGCTTGTCGAGTGCGGCCACGATGTGGCGATCCTGCTGGATTCCATCACACGCCTGGCCAGGGCTTACAATACGGTGGCACCTGCCAGCGGCAAGGTGCTTTCAGGAGGTGTCGAGGCGAATGCACTCCACAAACCGAAGAAGTTCTTTGGTGCAGCCAGGAACATTGAAAACGGAGGTTCACTGACCATCCTTGCCACCGCACTGATCGACACCGGTTCGAAAATGGACGGGGTGATCTTTGAGGAATTCAAGGGCACGGGTAATATGGAACTGCAACTGGACCGGTCACTTTCAAACAAGCGGATCTATCCATCGATCGATCTGACCAAGTCAAGCACAAGGCGCGAAGACCTGCTGCTTGATGAAGCGGTGCTCAAGCGTATGTTCATCCTGCGCAACCACCTGGCCGATATGAAACCGGATGAAGCGATCGATTTTGTAAAAAAGCATATGGTCGGGACAAAGACCAACGAAGAGTTCATGATTTCCATGAACAGTTAACAAAAGGATTCCTGATCGAATCCTTGGCTTTTCGTCCAAATAAACGTACATTTGCGTCCCTTTGGAACGAAATAATAGAATATTAAGCAAATAAGTTATGAAAAGGACATTTCAACCATCGAGAAGAAAGCGATCCAACAAACACGGGTTCAGGAGCAGAATGGCTTCCAAGAACGGCCGCAAGGTGTTGGCCCGCAGGAGAGCGAAAGGTCGGGCAAAGCTTAGTGTTTCTGACGAAAGCAGGCTGAAATAGACTTTTCTCTTGAAGATCTACAAAAAGCAAGGCAACGCAAATGCCTTGCTTTTTTCATTTATGACCGTTCCTTGTTTCTCCTTTTACTAACTTTCCCGAATTCTGCCATCTGTACAAAGTTTGCCAAATGAATCGCCCATTCGGATTACCAAAGTCGGCGCGGCTGAAGAGCAGGAAAGTGATCTCGCGCCTGTTTAGCGAAGGCAAGCACGTTTTCCATTATCCGTTTAAACTGGTGTACCTGAAAATCCAGGATCAGGAAGACCATGAAACGGTGAAAATGAGCGTAAGTGTTTCGAAAAAGCGGATCAAATCAGCCGTAAAAAGAAATCTTGTCAAGCGCCGCACCCGGGAAGCCTACAGGATACACAGGCATGCGATCCTTGGACAACTGGAGACTTCCGACGGATGGTTTGCCATCATGCTCATTTATGTAGGCAATCAAATCGAACCCTATGCGTTGATAGAGCAAGGCATGCAGGCAGTCCTGAAAAAAATGAAACATGCAGTTCATCGTTCCTAAAACCGTCTTATGCATCGTCGTTGTGCTTACCGCTGTGTGCATTCAATTCACCAGTGCCCAGAAAGTCCTCCAACTGGAAAGGGCCGGCTCCCTCAAAACGCAGAAAATCCATATCGGGGAATCGATTACTTTCAAACTGCGACATGATGATGCTGGCTGGTATGAACGGATGATCTTTGACCTGGACCCAGACACCGGGTATCTCAACCTCGAGGGTGTCCATGTCCACGTGGACTCGATTTCCATGATCAAGGCGGAAAACCGCCCCCTTGTGCCGACACTTATCGGCACAGCCCTCCAGGCCGGGGGCGCAAACATGATCCTGTTTGATGTATCAAGGGGTTTGACATGGGACAAGGAAAGGGGCATTGATGAGACTACTGTCATTGCCGGCGCAGCAAATGTCGGTGTCGGTACGATTCTCAAAGCACTGTTCCGGAACAAGGTATTCAAGGTGGGAAAAAGAAAACGGCTGCGCCTCCTGGACCTTGATTTCGGGGGGCCTCCTCCACCCCTGAAGAGCTGAATCAATCACCGGCCAACCAGGAATTCGATTGCCATGCGGTACCCGTCCAGCCCCTTGCCGGTAATCCTGTGTGCACATACCCCGTCAAGGTAGCTGTGCCACCTGAATGGTTCGCGGGTATAAATATCGGAGATGTGGACTTCCACAACGGGGGCTTCAATGGCAGCAACGGCGTCCCTGATGGCAATCGAAGTGTGTGTGTATGCACCGGGATTGAGGACAATCCCGACCGCCTCAAATCCCACTTCATGGAGTTTGTCAATGATCGCTCCTTCATGGTTTGTCTGGAAATACCCGATCTCGATTTCGGGAAACATCAGGTCGAGCTCGGCTGCATACTCCTCGAAGGATTTGGATCCATAAACGGAAGGTTCCCGCCGGCCTAAAAGGTTGAGGTTGGGACCATTGATAATGAGGATATGTGAACGGGGATTTCCCAAAAGATCAGTTTGCAACGTCTGACAAAAACTGGATCCTGACCAGCTTGATCTCTTCCATGGTGATGTCCTCCTCCTTCAACTCTTCGTAAGCAGCATCAATCGAGTCAGATTCTGCTTCCATCAGATAGTCTTCAATCTCTTCCACCACGCTTTCATCCAGGTTATCTTCCAGGTAGTATTGAATATTGAGCTTCGTCCCGGACGAAACGATCATGTCCATTTCATCCAGCAGATCATCCATGCTCATGTTGTTGGAGCTCGCAATATCTTCCAGGGCAAGTTTCCTGTCGATCCCCTGGATGATGGCGACCTTGCTTTTCGATTTATTGGCCACCTGCTTGACGACCATGTCAGAAGGCCTTTCAATCTCATTCTCTTCGACATACTCATTGATGAGGTCGAGGAACGGCCTGCCGTATTTCCGGGCCTTGCCCATACTCACCCCCGAGATGTTCGCCAGGGCATCCATCGTGCCCGGATACTGCGTAGCCATATCGTTGAGTGAAGGGTCCTGGAAGATCACCCACGGGGGGACTTCCTTTTTCTTTGCGACCTGCTTGCGGAGATCCTTCAACAGCCTGACGAGGACCTGGTCCAGCGCTACGGTTTTCCGCGGCTCATGATTTTCAGCCTCCATCGCTTCCTCGCTGAAGTCCTTGTTGATAGGGATCTCTGTGGAAACCGGGTGCTGCACAAAATCACGGCCCGAATCATTCATCTTGAGCACACCGTATTGCTCCACTTCCTTGCGGATATAATCCTTCAGGATCGCCTGCCTGAGGATGCTGTGCCAGTAAATGTCCCCTTTTTCCTTTCCCTCGCCAAAACCGGGCAACTGGTCATAGTTGAATTGTCGCATTTCTTTTGACATCGTGCCTGTCAGGAAGTCTGCGATGACCTTTATCCCGTAATTTTCCTTCAGCAGGAGGATCGCTTCAAGGGCCTTTTGCATATCCTCCTTCACCTCCACCTTTTCTTTGGGGTACCTGCAGTTGTCGCACATGTCCGTGCACTGTGTGTCATCGTAGTACTCCCCGAAATAGTGAAGCAGGAATTTCCTCCTGCAACCACTGGTCTCGGCATAGGCCACGATTTCCTCCAGCAACTGGGCACCCATCTCCCTTTCTGCGACAGGCTTGTCCCTGAGGAATTTTTCCAGTTTCAGGATATCTTTCGGTGAATAAAAAGCATAGCATTTACCTTCCAGCCCGTCCCGGCCGCCCCGGCCGGTTTCCTGGTAGTAATTTTCAATGCTCTTGGGGATATCAAAATGGATCACGAAACGTACATCCGGTTTGTCGATACCCATACCAAATGCAATCGTGGCGCAGATCACATCGATATCCTCCATCAGGAATTCATCCTGGATACGGGACCTTGTCTTCGCATCCAGGCCAGCGTGATACGGGGCAGCCTTGATTCCATTGAGGGTCAAGGTCTCGGCAATCACCTCGGTGGTCTTTCTCGCCTGCACATAGATGATACCGGATTCCCCTGGCATGGACTTGACAATCTGTACGATCTCCTTGGTGGCTTGTGTCTTGCTCACCTTCGGCCGGACCTCGTAATACAGGTTTGTCCTGTTGAATGAATCGATAAACTGATTCACATTCTCCATCTGCAGGTTCTTGACAATGTCCGACTGCACTTTAGGTGTCGCCGTAGCGGTCAGCGCGACAATGGGGATTTCCTTGTCAATCACATTGATCATATCCCGGATGCGCCTGTACTCGGGCCTGAAGTCGTGTCCCCACTCAGAAATGCAATGCGCCTCATCCACAGCAAGGAAAGAGATCTCGGCATTCTGGAAGAATTCGAGGTTTTCTTCCTTGGTCAGGGTTTCAGGGGCGATAAACAACAGCTTGGTCTGACCGGCGACGATATCTTCCTTTACGCGCCTGATGTCACCCTTGTTCAGGGAAGAATTGAGGTAGTGGGCAATATGGTCACCTTCACTGTACCCCCGGATGGAATCCACCTGATTCTTCATCAATGCAATCAGTGGAGACACAATGATTGCAGTACCCGGCATCATGAGGGCCGGCAATTGATAGCAAAGTGATTTTCCGCCTCCGGTCGGCATGATCACAAAGGTGTCATGGCCACCGATTACACTTTCAATAATTTCTTTTTGCTTTCCCTTGAAAGAAGTAAAACCAAAATACTGCTCAAGGGCTTTGGCGAGATTTGAATTTGCTGCAATCATGTCTTCCTCAAAACTTCAAAAATAAATCGGGAGATGCCGGATCTCCCATGTCAGGGATATCTCCTAAGTTACCCAAAAATGAGCAAACAACTGCAAGCATTTCCGGTTTTTTCATGGTTCCGTCGTCAAAAATCAGGGTGCCCTAAGATCCCGACTTTATCAAGGTTTCTGCATCGGACAGGCCGTAGTTACTGACTCAGAAATACTGCTGAGTCAGGGTGTTTGAATCGGAACACGTGTTCGGTTAAAAATTACATCACAGTCTCATTTCAATCCTTATTTTTATCGAATCATGAATCACCACAAACAGAGCAAATGATTTTTCCGGTTGGAGATGAACAGATCAGGGGCGGGTACAAGCCGTATATCAGCTATGCCCTGATCGGCCTTAATGTATGTATCTTCCTTTTCCAGGTGATGATGCCGGTTAGCCAGCATGAAGCATTCATATTCACCTATGGTGCGATTCCCAGGGAGATCATGGGGGGTGTGGACCTGTTTACCTTGCTGACCAGCATGTTTCTCCACGGAGGATGGATGCACCTCATTGGAAATATGCTCTTCCTGTGGGTTTTTGCAGATAATATCGAGGCTGTAATCGGCAATGTGCAGTTCCTCGTTTTCTATCTCCTGGGGGGATTGGCTGCATCTGTGGCGCACATCCTGTTCAATGTGGGAAGCGGGATCCCGGCGGTTGGGGCTAGTGGAGCCATATCTGCCGTCCTCGGCGCTTACCTGATCATGTTCCCAAGGTCCCGTGTCAAGGTCTTTGTGGCTTACTTTTTCAGGTCCTTTCACATGCCTGCACTCTATTTCCTTGGCTTATGGGGCGTCCAGCAATTTGCAAACGGGCTGATCACCATCATCCCGAGGGATGAATCAGCCTATACCACCGGCGTTGCCTGGTGGGCGCATATCGGCGGATTCCTTTTCGGGATCATCATGGGTTATTTTGCAAAAAAAACCTACCTGCCGGTCACACAGCGGGACTACGCCTGATCCAGGGGTTGATCGATCCCTGCCGGTCGGCCGTGCCCCAGCTGGCTCAATCCGAATACAGAAAACAGGAGGTACATGGTGCTGCCGAAATAATTGCCCAGTGTGGATTCTACGAACATGGAAGCGAGAAATACCGTGTAGATGACAAGAAACAGTGGATCCTGGGCATTCTGCCCATAGAACAACGGAAACAGCAAGGCAAAGACAAAGATGGTAAGCCCGACAACACCGCTGCCTGAATACACGGAAATGTATTGATTATTCGGGGTGAAATAGGCCTCGGTATTGAAGGAGGTCTTGTAATAGTCAATTACCCTCCCCTTCACATTCGGAAAGCCAAGGCCGAAAACCGGCGTTTCCGAAACAATGTCAAGCCCTGTCTGCAAGGACCGTAAGCGGTCTGCCACCGAATACCCCGCTCCTTCACCGGACTGGTATTTCTTCAGGTCAAACACGGTGTAATCGACTTTCCTCTTGAACGTAGGAAAAGTATGATAGGCAAAAACCGGGAGTAAAAACGTTCCGGCAAGAATCGCCAGTACGGCTGGCACGGACCAGGACCGGATCACGTGTACGGCAACCAGGATGAAAATACCCAGGTAGGTGAGTACCAGGCCGGTGCGCACAGCAAGAATATGCTGATATACAAACAATCCGGCCGCCAAGGCCGCGACCGCATAACGTTCCCACTTCCACCTGATGAAAAATCCCTCGCGGAACATGACAATCCCTCCCAGAATAGCCAGGGAAACAAGCATGCTGTAGCGGATATGGAACATGGGCGTGGGCAGGGCCAGCCCATACCCCAGTACCCTGTCAAAAAGATAGGTATTCGTATAATAGATCCAGAGGACCATGATCGCACTTACAACCACATTGACCATTAAAAAATAATAGATCATCAGGTACCGCCTCCTGGAGAAAGGGCGGACCATCAGGAAAACGAACGGCCAGATCAGGAAAGACAATTTCCGGCGCAGCTGGTCCAGGAAAGCATTGAGCTCAAACTCGTGCAGGCTGAAAAGAAGATAGAGGAAAAAAACGATTGAGATGGCAAACAGGTCAGGCCGCTCCCGAATGCGCCCGCCAAGGTTTTTCAGATCAGGATTGAATCCAACCCGAAAAGGCCTGACCCTGAGATCAAATAGCGTAATGAGCAGAAGCGCAAACGTGCAAAGTGAAAGCAGATATTTTGCGGAAAGCAGCGCACCACAATAGATCAGGCAAATGGCAAAGATCCAGTCACTTCGGGACAGTTCCCCGAGCGTGTTTCGCGTATCATCAAAAAACCTGGCCAATCGCATCTGGGTCAAATTTAGCCAATTCTCCTGCTTCCGGCCTTTTTGATTAATTTTGGCCTTCTAAAATAACGCTTTGAAAATGGCTTCTGATATATTCGGTCAGGTTCAGGATTTGATTCAAGAGATCAAATCGGCGACTCCCGCAAACCAGGAAGAACTGGAGCGGTTCAGGATCATGTATTTGGGATCGAAAAACAAGATCAAACCGCTCTTCGGTCAAATGCGCAATGTGCCCAATGAGCAGAAAAGGGATTTTGGCCAGGCACTCAACGAGGCAAAAAATGTAGCAGAGGAAAAATATGAGGCCCTGAAGGCACAACTTGATGCCGCTGCCTTTGAGGATGCAGCCGCAGAGATCGACCTTACCGCACCTGGCGAGCCATTCAGGCTGGGTACGCGTCATCCTGTATCGATTGTCATGGATGAGGTCATCGACATTTTCTCCCGGATCGGTTTCGCCGTTGCAGAAGAGCGCGAAATCGAGGACGACTGGCACAATTTCACTGCCATGAACACACCCGAGGACCATCCGGCCAGGGATATGCAGGACACGTTTTATATCAAGGGATTTCCAAACATGCTCCTAAGGACGCACACTTCCTCTGTACAATCAAGGGTAATGACAACCCAGAAGCCCCCGATCCGCATCATTGCACCGGGCCGGGTATACCGGAATGAAACCATCAGTGCCAGGTCGCACTGCCAGTTCCACCAGGTTGAAGGCCTCTATGTGGATGAAGGTGTCTCATTTGCCGACCTGAAACAAACCCTGCTCTATTTTGCCCGGGAGATGTACGGCAAGGATGCCAGGATCAGGCTGCGCCCCTCCTATTTCCCTTTTACCGAGCCAAGCGCAGAGGTGGATGTATACTACGGCCTTGCAGATGAACATGCATACCGCATGACAAAGGGGACGGGATGGCTTGAGATCATGGGGTGCGGAATGGTGGATCCGGCGGTCCTGCAAAATTGCGGGATCGACAGCGAAAAATACACCGGATTTGCCTTTGGCATGGGGATTGAGCGCCAGGCCATCATCAAATACAGGGTTCACGACATCCGGATGTTTTTTGAAAACGACGTGCGCTTTCTGCGCCAGTTCAACAAGGTCGTTTCATAGCATCCGCAAGGCGATCCCGGCATAAATCGACGAAACATGAACGTGAGCATTCCCAAGGGAACGAGGGACTTTACCCCGGTTGAAGCGATCAAGCGGAAATATCTCTTTTCACTGATCGAAACGGTTTTCCAGAAATACGCATACGTCCCGATCGAAACCCCGACGATTGAAAATCTGTCCACCCTCACCGGAAAATACGGTGAAGAAGGGGACAAACTCCTGTTCAAAGTCCTCAACAACGGGGACTTCCTGAGGAAGGCTGATCAAAACGCCATCAGCGAAATGGACAGCCACAAGCTGGCACCGAGCATCGCTGACAGAGGGCTTCGTTATGATCTCACGGTGCCGTTTGCCCGGTTTGTCGTAATGCACCAGCACGAGATCCAGCTGCCATTCAAAAGATACCAGATCCAGCCTGTCTGGAGGGCGGACAGACCACAAAAAGGGAGGTATCGTGAATTCTACCAGTGTGATGTGGATGTGGTGGGCTCAGATTCCCTGTCCTACGAAGCAGAATTCGTCCAGATCCTGGACGAGGTATTTACCGCTTTGGGGATCAGGGTGCAGATCAGGCTCAACAACCGGAAGATCCTGGCAGGCATCGCCGAAGCTGCCGGGGTTTCCGATCGCTTTTCGGATATGACCACGGCCATCGACAAACTGGACAAGATCGGATGGGACGGTGTCTTTAATGAACTGGAACAGCGTGGCATACCGGCAACCGCCCAAAACCGGATAAGGGAAATCTTTAATGACCCCGGACTTGATTCGCTGAAGGATGTATTTTTGGATTCAAGGACCGGGTTGCTGGGGATTGAAGAAGTTGAGCAAGTGCAAAAATACCTGGCCAACCAGGACCTGGGGAATGCTTTTGTTTTTGATCCGACCCTCGCCCGTGGGCTGAGCTATTACACTGGCTGCATCTTCGAGGTAAATGCCCTCGATTTTGAAATGGGGAGCATCAGCGGCGGGGGAAGATATGACGACCTGACCGGCGTATTTGGCTTGAAGGGTGTCTCCGGCGTCGGCATTTCCTTTGGAGCGGAACGGATATATGATATCCTGGAGGGCCTCGGGCTCTTTCCAGAAAACCTGACGGCTGGACCGAAAGTGCTGTGCATCGCGATGGACCAGGAAGCACACCTTTATGGATTTGATGTCGTAAGCAAATTTCGCCGGGCAGGACTCCATGCAGATCTCTATCCTGATCCGGTCAAGCTGAAAAAGCAGATGAAATATGCCAACCAGTCAGGGGCAGAATATGTCGTGATCATCGGTGAAAAGGAAATGGAGACAGGCCTGCTCACCTTCAAACACATGGAAAGCGGCAACCAGGAGGAAATGGCACCGGAGGCATTCATTTCCCGATTGGAGCAAGGAGAAGCATGATGCCCATTGAGCGATATAGAAGCCTGGAACAGATCCAGTCTGCCCTGCGCAAAGGGGAATGTACCATGAAGGAGGTTGTCCATGCATACCTGGAAAGGATCAATGGAACAGCCCACGTCAATGCCTATGTACGCGTGTTTCGCGATGAAGCCCTTCAGCAGGCGCGTGAGCTTGATACCAGGCTCCAAAACGGGGAATCTCCGGGGCCCCTCTTTGGCCTTGTCGCTTCGATCAAGGATGTGATTTGCTATGCAGGCCACCCGGTCAGTGCTGCTTCCGGAATGCTCCAGGACTACATTTCCCCGTTCTCCGCTACAGCTGTCGAGCGGCTTACAGGTGCCGGGGCAATCATTATCGGGATGGTGAATTGTGATGAGTTTGCAATGGGTTCCGCCAATGAAAACTCCTGGTATGGGCCCACGCAAAATGGCCTGCATACCGGCTATGTCCCCGGCGGGTCTTCCGGGGCAAGTGCGGTATCGGTCCAGTTAGACACCTGCCTGGTATCCCTTGGGTCGGATACGGGCGGATCGGTTCGTCAGCCTGCTGCGTTCTGCGGGGTGATCGGATTGAAACCATCCTATGGCCGCATCTCCAGGCATGGCCTCATCGCCTATGCTTCCAGTTTTGACCAGATCGGGATCATCGGGAAGAATATCCCTGATCTGTATGCTGTGCTGCAGGTGATTTCGGGTCCTGATGAAAAAGACAGTACGACAACCCATCATTTGCTGGTTGGGGCTGGAATACCGGAATCAATACCCATTGAGGGTACCCGGATTGCGTCCTTCTCAAATGCCTTTCATGCCGGAGGCGTCCAGGCAGAGATCAGGGATGCATTCAATGATCGGCTGGATACACTGGACCAGGCCGGATACCAGGTAGACCACATCGAATTTCCGCTGCTGGAATACATCGTACCCACGTATTATATCCTGACCATGGCAGAGGCATCGTCCAATCTTTCCCGCTATGATGGTGTCCGCTATGGCCACCGCACAAAGCATGCCGGAGACCTGGAGGAACTGTACGGCAGGAGCCGGTCCGAAGGTTTTGGAACAGAAGTAAAAAGGAGGATCATGTTAGGCACTTTCGTGTTGAGTTCAGGTTATTATGATGCCTATTTCCAAACGGCACAAAAGGTTCGCCGGAAAATCATGGATACGATCCAGACCATCCTGGATACCCATGACTTCATCGCATTGCCAACGACTCCCGAAACCGCCTGGAAGATCGGCGAAAAGGTTGAAGATCCTGTCTCCGTATATCTCTCGGACATATTCACCGTATTGGCAAACCTCTGTGGTATTCCCGCCATATCCGTCCCGCTGGGACAGGATAAAAATGGTCTGGATTTTGGTATACAATTGATGTCGGCACGTGATACAGAGGAAAAACTATTGGCCATGAGCAAAATATTGATTGACATTCAATAGGATATACATGTCAAAAAACTGTTTTCGTTAAATAGTGTATTTTTGCTCCCCATTTGAAGGGCCGGATCAGAGAGACAAGGGGAATTCCTGATTTCTGGTTCTGCGTTTAATTTAGGACCTTCATGTAAATCATCTCATCCTATGGATCTATTCAAGCAAATTGAAAGCTGCATCTTCTGCATTGCATTGTTTGCATTTCTGATATCCCTGCAATCCGTAAAAGCCTCGGAGTACATTCCTTCAGAAATTGGTGCTGTCGAAGAGCCGGCAGAAAATGTCACCAACAGGCTGGATGAAATGGAGCCTGTCATTCGCAAACGCATCGAAAACCTTGTCACGATTGTCGAACCTGTATACAATCCGTATGTCCGTTCCTACCTGAATACATATATCGAGAGGTCCCCTGAAAAGACGGAAGAAATGCTTGGCCGTACAGTTCTCTATTTTCCCCTGTTTGAAAAGGTACTGGCTGAATACGGCCTGCCGGAAGAATTGAAATTCCTGGCGATCATCGAGTCGGCACTGCTCCAGGAGGTCAAATCAAGGGTCGGGGCTGCGGGCATCTGGCAGTTCATGCCGCCGACAGGGAGGTATTACGGCCTCAGTATCAGCAGCTATGTGGACGAAAGGTATGATCCCGAACTGGCAACCCGTTCTGCCATCCGGTACCTGAAGGACCTTTATGACCGTTTCGGTTCGTGGGAACTGGCCATGGCCGCTTATAACGCAGGCCCGGGGAGGGTGAACAGCGCGATCCGGCGTGCAGGCACCCAGGATTACTGGAAGCTCGCACACCTCCTGCCGAGGGAAACCAGGGCCTATGTGCCCGGATTCATTGCTGCCATGTATGTCTATTACCACCATGAGCAACATGGAATGAAAATGGTACCGCCAACAGATGACTTTATCTATGCCTCAAAAGTGCGCATCCACCAGGGCATGAGCTTTCAACTGGTTTCTGAAGTTACGGGCGTTCCTGTCAGTTACCTCAAAAGCATGAATGCAAAATTTGTGCGCAATTACATCCCGAACAGCCTCAATGGCTATGACATCCTTTTGCCGTCATACGCCACCGACTATCTTTTGCAATACCTCGACAGGCCTGATGCAGTGGCTATCCCGTACAAAAATTTCAATCCAATCCTTGTGGATGGGGCCACCTATGAGGAAAGGGAGTCCATGTATGTGTATCGTGTAGAAAAGGGAGATAACCTGTACAACCTGGCCCGGGAAAACAGTTGCAGTATAGCCGACATCAAGCAATGGAACGGACTGACCTCCAACAATATCCAGATCGGCCAGCCACTCAAGTTCTATTACAGGGAAATGGTCCTTGTCCAACCCAAACGCAGGCCTGTATATGTCGTTTCACCGCTTGAAAGGGAATTCCGGATCAGTTCAGGTTTCACTGCCGCAATGGATCTTGAATTACCTGGCCACCTGGTACCGGCTCCCCAATACCTGGTAAACGTGAATACCATTGTTGTCAGAAGAAGGCATGGGTTGCGGACGCAACTCATTGTGAATCGGATGGAAGGAAATGAAGATTACACCAGGTTGCAGGATATGATCGACTTAAAGGCAGTTTCTGCTGGCAAGGTGATCCCCGTAAACTAAGAATCCTTTCCCGCAATGCGCAGGAAAGGATCCAAACGTATCTAAAACCAGCTTCTACAATTATTTCGCAGGAGGCAATATCACTTTGTTAATGACATGGACAACGCCATTATCTGCTTTGATGTCTGCAGCTGTGACTTGTGCATCATTGATCATCACCTTGCCATCCTTGATCATGACTGAAATATCACTTCCCTGAACAGTGGTCGCTTTTTGGCCGTTGGAAAGATCTGTTGACATGATTTTCCCCGGGACCACGTGATAGGTCAGGATGGACACCAATTGATCCTTGTTCTCGGGCTTCAGCAATGAAGAAAGCGTGCCTGCAGGCAATGCTGCAAATGCTTCGTCCGTCGGCGCGAATACCGTGTACGGGCCATCTCCTTTCAACACATCAACGAGATCACCGGCTTTTACGGCGGCTACAAGGGTGGAAAGGAAATCTGTTGAAACGGCAAGATCCACGATGTCAGGCAGGGATACATCATTGACATGCATCACTTTTGCGGTTTTTGCAGATGCATCGCACTGGGCCTGGACGGTTAGGTTTGATAAAGAGAAAAACAGGGTGAGTGTTGCAAACACAAATAACTTTTTCATAAGCAGTTTTTTTTGATGAATGATGAGAGTAAAACGGGGAGAAACTCGTTTTGTTTAACTTTTTTTATTAAATAGTTAAACAAATAGAATCCATAGACCAATTGATCGTCTTTCTGGACAAAAAAATTGGGGTAAGCCTGATTGACTTACCCCAATAACCAACTGATAAAACCAAAACCACTATGAAACTTCTATTCTCTTCTTTTCTTTTTCAGGAGGCTGTGCGTCTGCTTTTGGCAGGACCACCTTTAATACCCCGTTTTCATACGTTGCAGAGATCGCTTCTTTCTGGACACCCTCCGGAAGGATAAAGCTTCTTTTGAATGAATGATAATTGAATTCCCTTCGTGTGAAATGATCTCCTGTTTCCTCCTGGTTGCCTGACACTTCAGCCGACAAAATGAGTTTATCTTCTTCAAGTGCTACATCAAGGTCTTCTTTTTGAAGCCCTGGTGCAGCAAGCTCAAGCACAAAAGAATCAGGCTTTTCAACAACGTTAATTGCCGGTAAGTTCATCGTGAAATCACTACCGACGACATCGGAAATGCTTTTATTGAAAAAATCATCGAAAAAATTGCCTCTCCGGTTCTGTCCAAACCCGGGATCATATTTGATCAATTTCATTTTTATTGGATTTAAAATTCAGGAATTACTTGATTTCGATCTGATTGACCCGTTTTTCCACCTTTGGGATCACGATCGTCAGGATACCAGCTTCATATTTAGCTTGAATCCGTGCTGCGTCCAGTTTTGGGTGGAGTTTGAAGGACCTCCTGAACCCGCTGTAATTGAATTCACGCCTCTTGTAATTGATCCCGTCCTGAGGGTCCGTTTGAGGTGCCTCGGCCCTGATCAGCAGAACATCGTTTTCCACTTCGATCGAAAACTGATCTTTTGCCAGCCCGGGAGCTGCAACAAATAGTTCGAATGAATCTTCCTTCTCCAACACATTCACTGACGGACGGGTATACACAAATTCGCGGTCAGCGATATCACTCAGGCTGCTGTTCAGAAAATCGGATACAAACTTTTGCACGGGTGTATGTATTCTCTTGTGCTGCGGTCTTACTTGAAATGTTGTCATCATGGATATTTTTTTAAGTGATTGATATGTATTCCCATGATCAAAACATATTCCAGACCGAATCCGCGACACAAATGACCGATTTTCAAATGCCATAAAAGACAAAATGGCGCATTCTGCAACAGAATGCGCCATTTTGGCATGTTAAGGTGAATTGCATTATTTGTTTTCCCCCGACTTTCCTTCTCCTCCTTCAGAAGAATCCGTCGAGGTCCTGAGTTTGAACTGGATCGGAAGTGTCATCTCGACCTTGACATTCTTCCCTCCCTGCTTTCCCGGAACCCAGGCGGGCATGGCCAGGATCACACGTTCGGCTTCATCGTCACAAGCCTCGGAAACAGTTTTCAAGATCTTCACATCCTCCGTTTTTCCATTTTCGTTGATGACAAAGCTGGTCATCACCATCCCTTCTGTTTTTGCTTCTTTTGCTTCATCAGGGTATTTCAGGTTCTCACGGACGTAGGCGATCAGTTTGTTGAACGTACAGTCCTTTGCCTCATCTTCTGCCACGTCAGCACATCCCGCAAACCTCGGCATGACCTCAGCTGCAGTATACACCTTGTTTTCATCCACGACAGCAGCCTCTTCCTTCTTCTGTTCAGGCTTGGCTGAATTGAACGGGACCGGTAAAACCATCTGGACGTCCACCTTCTTTCCGTCCTCGCGTCCGGGCTCCCACTTGATCTTTTCATCGATCATCAGGTTGACCAGGCGCAGCGCCTCCTCTCCCATTCCAAAACCGGGGTCACTTTTCAGGTTTACGTCAGAGATCTTCCCATTCTTCCCGATCACAAAAGCAACCATGGCGACACCGCCTTCTTTCGCTTCTGCAGCAGCCTTTGGCATCTGGATATGCTCCTTGACAAATTCTGCCATTTTCTGGCGTGCACAAACCATATCACCACTTTCACATCCCGGATAGGTTGGCATTTCTTCAACCGTCGTCCTGGGAGTTTCCTGGGCCTCCATGTCGAAGCCTGCCAGGATTGCCGCACTCAAAAAAATTAACACCAATCTAGATTTCATATTCAAAATTTTATTCATGAATCAAAAGCCGAGCAAAAATAGTGAGAACCTGTCAGAAAAATAACAGATCAGGATCACCTGTCCCATCTTGCGGCACTTCAGCATGAATAACGAACCCGCTCTCCGGGATATGATACTGTGTGACCTATTGTTTCTGGATTTGTGTGACAAACCGCTGCCCTCCCTGGATAACCATGAGGATGTAATTCCCGGAAACAACCTTGCGCAGGTCTATCTGCGTATTTACCCGGCTGGAACCCGTTTCAAACAACTGGCTGTGAACCTGGGCGCCTCCCAGGTCAAAGACATGAATGGCAACCGGACCTTCTGAAGGCGTTTTAAAAGACAGCTCAAACATCCCGCTTGAAGGATTCGGCGAAACCCGAAAATCCTCGACTGAAAGCGAGGCAGGCATCTCATCAATGCGCTTCTTCGCCTGCTTTGTCTCCTCACCTGATAATTTGAATTTCACCGGAATCGTTATCTCGACATCCACGGCGATGCCCCTTTGTTTTCCCGGCACCCATTTCTCCTGCATCCGGTTCATGGATTCGAGCACATCTACCACAGCTTGTCCGGTGCCGCCCCCGGGTGACTTTTTGATCTCAATATGATCGACATGTCCATCTTGTTTCACCACAAACTGCGCGATCACCATCCCCTCGATGAGCTGGTCTTTTGCGCTTTTTGGGTAATTCAGGCTTTTTACAATGTATTCTATGAGTTTTCCGTTCGCACACGAATAAAGTTCCTTACTTTCCAGGCCAGAATCCTCACAACCCGGAAACCGAGGCATTTCTTCTACCACCTTGAATGTCTCTCTGGCTGATTCTTTTGCAGCCGCATTTATGGTGGTGATATAAATGATCCCGTTCCTTGCATGTCCCCCATATTTTTCGATTTCATCTTGCCCGGGATTTTTTACCACATTGATCGATTGGATATTTCCCGCATCCAGGTGCGTCAGGTCTTCAGGATCCAATTGCTTTCCGTCCAGTACATATACCGGATTTTCATCCGGTGGCATATCAAGGGTAATCCAGGAACCGGTTTCCGGCCTCTTTTCTTCTCGGTCTTCTTCGAGCCTGAACTGGACCGGCAGGGTCATTTCAACAGGCACCGCCTTTCCGTCCTTCACAGCCGGGATAAATGGCTGCCCTTTTTCATTCATGGACTCAATGACCCGCTGCACCTCCTGGTCGATCCCGGAACCCAGCCCCTTCAGGATGTGTGTGTTGGCCACTTTGCCCATTTCATCCACTGTAAATGCAGCAACCACCTTGCCCTCGATGCCCGCAACCCTTGCTTCTTTCGGGTACCGGATATTGGTGTAAACGTGTTGAAGCAGCTTTTCAGTGGCGCACCTCACCTTCTTTTCCTGGTCCGGGATCTCCTCGCATCCGGAAAAACGGGGCATTTCATCCACCTCGGCAAAGGTTGTTTCTTCCTTGGAAGTATCCTGATCCTCCAGGCTCTTTCCATCCGCCTGTTTATTTCCGTATCCGACAACAACCATTTTTTCCAGGGTTGCCTTCTTTCCCTGTTTCTGCTCAGTTACTGGAATCGTATCTGCTCCTGTAGCAATCATTGCCTGCTCACTTCCATGCAGGGGGTTGTTTCCATTTCTGAATGAGAATAACGCAATGGTAAAGAGTAAAATCGGCAACAAGGCCAGGTATTTCAGCCGGGCCCAGTGCCCGGAGCGTTTTTTAGTCATCATCTGAATTCGATTTTTAAGTTGAGATTGAAAAAACTGGTTGGTCAGCGCCATCTGCAATCCGGATTGCCTTTGCATCAGCAGCAACCGACCGTATTTTCCTGCCGGAGCTGTCTGCAGTACAGCTGCATCGGCCAGGTATTC
>JARQTN010000009.1 GCA_029976695.1 Lewinellaceae bacterium | reverse complement strand
GATAGAAATATCAAATGTACCCCCACCAAGGTCGTATACCGCGATGGTGACGTCCTTGTTTTTCTTGTCCAGCCCGTAAGCCAGTGCCGCCGCTGTTGGCTCATTGATGATCCTGCGCACTTTCAGACCGGCGATCTCGCCAGCTTCTTTTGTTGCCTGGCGCTGGGAGTCATTGAAGTATGCCGGCACGGTGATGACTGCCTCGGTGACTTCCTGGCCGAGAAAATCTTCTGCTGTCTTCTTCATTTTCTGAAGCACCATGGCAGAGATCTCCTGGGGTGAGTATTTTCGTCCTTCTACATCAACACGTACTGTATCATTGTCGCCTTTCACAACTTTATAAGGCATCCTTCTGATATCCTTGGAGGACTCGCCATAACGGGCACCCATGAACCTCTTGATAGAAAAAATCGTCCTTTCTGCATTGGTGATCGCCTGGCGCTTTGCCGGGTCCCCGATCTTCCTTTCTCCATTATCCATAAATGCCACGATCGAAGGTGTCGTCCTTCTCCCCTCGTCATTGGGAATGACAACAGGCTCATTTCCCTCCATGACCGCAACACACGAGTTGGTTGTTCCTAAATCAATTCCGATTATTTTACTCATTACGTTACTTGTTTAAATTTTCACATGATTAAGATGACATCAAGGGTAGATCAATCCATATGCCAACAGCCAAAAAGCTGACATCATGTGGGAAACAATTCCAACTTGTCAGGATTTTTGTGACAAAACGTCAGGTGAGGCCTAAAAACCAAGATCTTGTGTCAGTGAGTTGTTGCGCAGGCTGTCGAGTGCCTGATCTGTCAGCAGGTGGCCTGTTTGCAATGACCTGTTGATGGAAGAAAAGATGCCAAGCCCCTCTGACATGTTCGTGTAGGTGGGGATTTCCTGCGTACCTGTGATCCCGGTATTGGCCTGCAGGATGCGCAGCAATTGCAGGAGTTCTTCGCCTCCTGCAGCTATTTCGACATCGATGCTGTCAATTGTACGGGACTTGTTTTCCGGGTCAAGTTGTCCGGCAAGGAAACTGTAAAACTGGTCTCCATTGATCTCAAGATCATTTGATTGAAAATTCCGGGTGACTTCCCAATTGAGTGTCCTGGGCTGCGCCACCGAAGATCCATTTTCCCGCTCGGAAATATGCACCCTGACATTGACGTCAAACATCGCGGCATTCGTGTTCCCCAACCAGAGGAATTTGAAATCACGCCCCGGAATGAGGTTGAGTTTAGAATTGAGTTGTGGCCGCTGGATTTCCGGCTTGTCAATCATTTCTGTCGTAGCTGTGACGAGATCCGCATTTTCGTTGCGGAGGATGATCAGCTCGACCTCATCACCTTCTTTCAGCGGGATGTCAGCTGACCCGATCTTGTACATGTAATTTGGCTCGCTGGCAAAGATCCCGGATGCGCGCTCAAAACCCTCCTGTGCCGCATCGACGCGCTCCAGCTGGTATTCACGCGAGGTAGAAAGGATCCGGAGCGATACCTGTGCTTCCGGATAATAGATGGAGTCCGGCCTTTTGGCGATCTCGAACGCTGAGGTTGCAGGATCGAGGAATGCCCGCTCAAGCCGGATGTAATGCGCTGTATCACTTGTGGACAGCAGCCCGCTGACGACAGGTATGTCAACCGGGTCGGCTGTGATTACAAGGTCATCATTGCAGCCTTGCCATCCCATCCAGGAGAGTAATATCAACGCAAAAAACAGGCTCTTCCTCATCATGGTGCAAAAGTACTCTTTTTGTGTGATCCCGGCATGAAATCCTGTGTTTGGCAGCGTGCCTGTCAAACCTGAAATAAATCTATCTTTGAAGATCAACTTAACCGGCAACGCATATGTCTGTCCACAAGGAAGCTAAACGGATTACGACCCATACCCTGCAAAGCATGAAAGAACAGGGAGAGAAGATCACCATGCTGACAGGATATGATTTCAGCATGGCCACGATCCTGGACCAGTCCGGGGTGGATGTCATTCTGGTCGGCGATTCAGCTTCAAATGTCATGGCAGGACATGAAACGACGCTCCCGATCACCCTTGACCAGATGATCTACCACGCATCGTCTGTCATCCGTGCTGTAAAGCGCGCCCTGGTGGTCGTTGACCTGCCTTTCGGGAGCTACCAGGGAAATTCAAGGCTTGCACTCGATTCAGCCGTGCGCATCATGAAAGAGTCGGGGGCCCATGCCGTAAAAATGGAAGGCGGCGCCGAGATCTCGGACTCCATTATCCGCGTATTGTCCGCGGGTATCCCGGTCATGGGGCACCTCGGGTTGACACCACAGTCAATCTACAAATTCGGCACCTACGTGGTACGCGCCAAGCATGAAGAGGAAGCGAACAAACTCATCTCCGATGCGAAACTGCTCGAGGAGATCGGTTGTTTCAGTATTGTGCTCGAGAAGATACCCGCCACCTTAGGGAAAACTGTTTCGGAGATGCTCACCATCCCGACCATCGGGATTGGCGGAGGGAAAGACACGGATGGCCAGGTGCTTGTGACGCACGACTTGCTCGGGATAACAAAAGACTTCCATCCGCGTTTCCTAAGAAGGTACGCTGATCTGTTTACGGCCATGACCGAGGCCATGCAAGCTTACATCCGTGATGTGCGCAGCGGGGATTTTCCAGGGCCGGATGAACAGTATTAGTCAGCGATAACCGGGTTCCATATTCATGAAAAAAAATATTTTCATTTTCATATTGATCGCAGTTGTCCTGGTTGCGGGTTCGGTCGGATACAACAAGTACCGGCAGGTGTTCAGCCCCAATGTGCCACATTCCATTGAGGAGGAGCTGATAGATATCCCGACCCGGGCAGGCTTTGAGGAAGTTGTGGACCTGCTGAACGCAAAAAGGCTGCTCATCGATGAAAAAGGCTTCCGATGGGTTGCGGAAAAGATGCATTATCACAATGCATCCGTCAAAGCGGGCAAATACCGCATCAAGCCGGGTATGAGCAACCGGGATTTGGTCGGCTTGCTCAGGTCCGGACGGCAGGAACCTGTCCGGGTGACAATCCGTGCTGTTCGTAACCTGGACATGCTTGCCGGTCTGGCAAGCAGGGACCTTGAGTTTGATTCAGCCGCCCTGATCGGTTATATCCTTAAGGATTGGTTGCCGGGGACTTCCTACACCAGGGAAAATGCTCTTTCTCTTTTTATCCCGAATACCTATGAATTTTACTGGAATACAACCCCGCAGCAATTTGTCGAACGGATGCAAAAGGAGCATGACCGGTTCTGGGCAGGCAAGCGGTCCGAACAGGCAAATGCCCTCGGGATAACGCCTGTTGAAGTGTACACACTCGCGTCAATTGTCGAGCGGGAGACCCAGGATAATTCTGAAAAGCCCCGGATTGCAGGTGTTTACCTGAACAGGCTGGAAAAAGGGATGCTGCTCCAGGCAGATCCGACTGTCATTTTTGCACAGAATGATTTTACCCTCAAAAGGGTGCTGAAAAAACATCTTGAGATCGATTCCCCATTCAATACGTACAAGTACACCGGGTTGCCTCCCGGGCCAATATACATGCCAACCATCCAGACGATCGATGCGACACTCAATGCCGAAGATCATCAGTATATCTATTTCTGCGTAAATCCCGAGAAACCCGGCACACATGCTTTTGCCAGTACCCTGAGGGGGCACCTGCGCAATGCAAGGCGTTATCAGCAATGGGCAAACCGGAACGGGATCCGGTAATTATTTGGCGCGTTCGGGTTTATCCGACCTTCTGACCAGTTGCATCTGGGTGGCATTATCACCGTATTTTGCCGTCCCGACAAGCACGAGTACATTGTCGTTGTACTTGACCTTCCACTGAGAATTCTTTTCCGTTTTCGGGTCCGGATATAATGTAAGCAGGTCTGCGTCATGATCATAGCTCCATTCCCCTGCATAATCCGTTTTTCGATAGGTACCTGTTTCAAATGTTCCGTCGTCTTCCATGTCAATCCACTTTCCTTCATACGCCGCTTTATCCAATTTCTCCCCGATTGTGACCTTTGCCCTGTAATGGAACAGCTGGTTGGTCAAAAATGTCCAGTTGTGATTCTGGTTTGCTGCCGGCCTGTCCTTGTCAAACCCGTCCGTTTCATTTTGAGATACTTGACCTGAATCCGCCTGGTTTTGGTTCGTGTTTTGGCAGGACGAAAAGAAAACAACTCCGAAAAACAATATCCAGTACTTCATATGTGCTAATTTTAGGATGTAATATTAAACAGAATATCCAGATTATCCGAAGGATCCATGACCACCTTTCCCGCATTTGAGAGCATTAGGGAAGCCATTGCACGATCACCATTCAGGAGGCAGGCGGAAGAATCGCTTCCCGAAAAACTGGATGCCGGGCAGCGATATCTCGTTGCCCTGAGTGGCGGCCCTGATTCAGTGGCAATGGCGGTGCTCCTGTGGTCCATGGGATACAGGATCGGCTGCGCGCATATGAATTACCACCTCAGGGGCAGGGACTCCGATGGGGATGAAGAATTCTGCAGGGCATTGTGCAGGGAACTGAACGTGCCGGCCTTTTTCAGGTCTGTGCGGCTGAAGGATGATTTTAAAGATAGCCGGAAGTCATGCCAGGAACTAGCCAGGGATCTCAGGTATGCATTTTTTGAAGAGCTGGTTGAACTGGAGGGATTTGACTTTGTCATCACGGCCCACCACCTCGATGATTCCATTGAAACCTTTTTTAATAATCTGATCAGGGGTACGGGCATAGAGGGATTGACAGGCATACCCATGTACCGGGGGCACATCCTGAGGCCGTTTTTAACGCTTCGGAAGGAGGATATCCTGTCATTCCTTAACCGTTTTTCTATTCCATATCGCGAGGATGTCTCCAACGAAGGCGTTGATTATCTCAGAAACCAGGTCAGGCATATGGTGATTCCTGCATGTACGGAGGGAAATGATTCCTTCTTCCAGGTCATGGAAAAGAATATGGAGCGCCTGCAGGCCGTCCATGCATGGCTTCTGAACCAGGTTGACGATTGGAAGCAAAAGTTTTACAATCGGGCAGATGGGTCAGATCAATTTCTCAGGTCTGGTTTCTCACCGGACACCCCGATCACCCTCATTTACCAGATCTTCAAGGTGTACGGTTTCCAATGGTCTGAAATTGCCAAAATAAAGGATCTGCTGACAGGCCAGCCTGGTAAATTGATCAGTTCAAAGTCGCATACACTGCTTGTGGACAGGGAGAAGATCCTTGTCCGGAAAAAGGAAGACAAAACCATGTTCACCACTTTTGTCCTTCAAAGAAAAGAACTCATCGACGGCGCGCGATTTTCCGTTTCCTCCGGCAGTATCGATGTGCGAAAGGACCGGTATGAAGGTGCATCAATCAGTCACGGAAAGAATGGCATGTGTATTCCTGAGAAGGACCTTGAATTTCCACTCACAATCCGGAGGTGGCGCCCGGGTGACCGGTTCCAGCCTTCAGGGATGGCAGGAAAGCATCAGAAAGTGAGTGATTTCCTCACGCACCTGAAACTGGATCGCTTCCGGAAGCAGGAGGTATTGGTTCTCACCGACAGGAACCGGATCCTATGGGTGATCGGATACCGGTGTGCCGAGCTTTCTGCTGAAGGCCAGCCCGGGATGCCTTGTGTCTGTTTTATTTATCATCCCGGGTAATCCTGGAAAATATCTCGTAGAAAGTGACTGGAGGTATCCGGTGATTTCCATCAAAGGAATGATAGGTCACCGGGATCTGTTCTTGCCTGAACCGTTGCCTGAGCAATGCCATCCTTTCAGGGCTCAGGTATTCATCCGAAAAGCCATGGATATAGTGTATCCTGATGTTCTGAAGGTAATCCAGGTGTTGAGCGTACCCCATGTCTTCTGGCAACCAGCCAGCCCAAAGCAACAGGTAATCAAATTTCGGCCGCGTATTCAGGAGCCACCTCCAAACCGTGGCACAACCCTGTGAAAAGGCAAGGATCATTTTGACTTTGCCCTTTCCTTTGCTCCAACCCGTTGCATGGTCGACCTGGTCCAGATAATGGACATAATCTGCAATCTCATCCTGCCTGTCCAGTGATGTCATCCAGGAAGCCACGGGTTTTTCATTGACGCCTTCCCAGTAAAAGCGGTTGAGTCCTTCTGGTGCAACGACATAGTGTGCCGTATCTGAAAAATTTGCAAACTTGGTAAGCATCTTCGATGCGAGCTGGCCGTATCCATGAAATGCCAACCAGGAATATGTTGCGGTTGAGGGGTTCCCACAGGTGTAGATGTGGCCAGTTTTTGACGTCCTGATCTTCTGGTGCCTGTACTTCATGGACAGGTCATTTATCTTGTTTTTTGCGGCCGAACAGATCTTTTCCTTCGCGCCCTTCCAGTACCGGCTGTTCCCTGGGTGGTTTGTCCATCACCTGGTTAAAGACCTTTTCAATATAGACCCACTCTTTTCCTTTAAGCTCATAAGCCTCATAACTTCCGTCGGGAACGGGAACTGCGCCCTGTCCAGGACCCTCTGCAAAAATGGTGATCAGATGGTCAAAAACGATCATCTTTTTTTCCCGGTCAAACTGGATCCGGCCCGCTGCCGCGTCCGCATATTCGATCATGATCCGGTTCCTGCGCTCCTCATCTTTTTCCAGTTTTTTGACGAAAACGGGGGCCCCGAGGACCGCCTTGTCCCCTTCAAGCAGCAACACATCAGCATACTTCTGGTTCGTGACAGAATTATGGCCATTGTATCCAAGGAGGATATAGGCAGTCTGCTTTTTGTATTTGAATGGAAAAACCCCGTAATACAGGGCCCCGTACCATGTATTGTGATCAAATTCCCGAAGCTCAAACCCGTTCAGGACAGGCCTGGTATCCTTAAATTCGATGATTGAGCCATCTGCTTTCTGCAGGACGGCGAAATACTTGAAATTGTCTTTATCTTCCTTCAGTTGCCAGGAAAACAGGCGGAAAGCCCCGTCTTCAGGCGCGACCTTCGATACCCATTTCAGCGAATCAAAGCTCATGTTCAGGGATGCGGAATCCCGCAATGTTTCAATAAAGCTTTTGTGAAATTCATCGGCCGCAAATTTCCTGTGCTGCGCATTCGAGGCATTGATCATCACATCCGCATAGAAGTACATATCCGGACTTGACTCCTGCCCATGAAGTGGAATGCCTGAAAGAAAAACTGTAATGATAAGGAAGGCCTGGTAGAAACCATGTTTCATGCGTGAAATCAATGCTAGTTTACCTTGAATCTTTTACAGAACGATGCAGACGGGAAAACATTGCATGGATCAACCCACTGTCTCCATGATCAGTTTTTGATAATCAGGCCTGTCTGATACTGACTTATGGATGAATTCACTTGTAATTCTGCCGTCTTTCAACATGAAGATCCCGGGCATCTGGAACCCATCCCCGATTTGCTTGCGGTTGACGCCATGCCCTTTAATGATCCCGGCATCAATTGTCCTGAGCCATACTTTAAGTCCAAATAGCTGGTTGAATGTACCCCTGAGCAAACCGAATTTCTTATAGTAAACAGCTTCGGGATCGGAAATGGATTCCACGCCAACAAGATCATACTTCTCAAAAAATAATTCTGCTGTTTTAGGATCAGACAAATGCACCAGTACAAGGGTTACGTTTTGATTTGCCATTGCATCCCGCATTTCCGCCAGATCACTCATCGCCTCCCTGCAGAAAACACAACCAAAATGCCTGAGGAAAACCAGCATGACAGGCTTTTCCCTTGATAATGCAAGCAGGGATCTTCCGCTTTCGGTATGAATGTGGTCAAGTGTGGTTGGATCAATTGGGATCATTCCAGACTTTTGATTAAACGAGGTTCATATTGTCAAACACTTCCATTACAGAACGCACATGATGTGCGGAAGTTTTCAACAGTTCCATTTCTGCATCATTCAATTTGAGTTCAATGATGCGTTTGATTCCATTTCGTCCCAATTGGACAGGTACGCCCAGAAATATATCATTCATCCCGTATTCACCTTCCAGGTAAACACAACATGGAAATATCCGGTTCTCGTTGCGCAGGATGGCACTGGCCATTTGTGCTGCTGCGGCGCCCGGTGCATACCAGGCAGAGGTGCCCATCAGTTGCACGAGTTCACCACCGCCTTTCTTGGTCCTTTCCACGATCTCGTTGAGCCTTTCTTCAGCAACCAGTTCTGTGACTGGAATCCCGGCTACCGTGGTATACCGCGGAAGGGGGACCATCGTGTCCCCGTGACCACCGAGCAGGATGGTCTGGATATCCTTGGGAGAGACATCCACTTCGGTTGACAGGAATGCACGAAACCTGGCCGTATCAAGGATCCCGGCCATCCCGAATACCTTTTCTTTAGGCAAGCCGGAAGATTTGAAAGCCGCATAAGTCATGACATCAAGCGGATTGGAAACCACGATGATGATGGCATCCGGGGAGTATTTCAATGCCGACTCTGTGACCGAGGTCACAATCTTTGCATTGGTGGAGATCAGATCGTCCCTGCTCATACCAGGTTTCCTGGGAATTCCTGCTGTGATGATCACAATGTCGGATCCTTTGGTGTCCGCATAATCATCAGTGCCGACGATCCGTGTGCTGTAATGGTCAATTGAAGCCTGTTGCCAGGAATCAAGGGCTTTTCCCCTGGCCAGGTCTCCCTGTATATCAAGCAGAACAATGTCTTCAGCAATATCCTGGTGGGCGAGAACATTCGCAACTGTTGCGCCCACATTGCCCGCACCAACTACTGTTACTTTACTCATAAATTTGCATTTGAATTTGTATTGTTTTACATAAGTACAGGTGCAAAAGTAAAAAGAATTGCATTTTTCTTTCTGTGAAGTTGAAACTTGAAAGGTGAGAAAATTGTTACTTTTGTGGCGTTTTTATTGAATCTGAACCAGTCAATCACAAATTAAATTTTTGAAATTGAAGCGAGTACAATCAATCCTTCTGTACACCCTGATTTTTGCATTCAGCTACCAGCTCCACGCACAAAATAACTGGTGCGGCACCAACCATGATGAAGTTTTTATGCAGCGTCTCGACGCAAATGTGAAACGATTGGCCACGCTCACTCCTCAAATGCGGAATGTGCCGAAATATATTCCGATCACATTCATTCTTGTGGCTGATGACAATGGAAATGGCCGGGTGCAGGAAGAAAGAGTGCTCGAGCAATTGACCAACCTGAACAATTTTTACAACCCGCTTGAAATGGTTTTTTACCTCGATGAGTTGAGGTATCTGGACAAGACCATTGTGTACAATTCGCCATCAAGCATTGCTGCTGAAATCCAGATGGGCATCGTGAAAGACAATAATGCTGTCAATGTATATGTCTGTAACACGGCCGACAGCGGAAGCGGGCAACCCGGATTGACACTTGGCTATTATGATCCTTCGAGGGACTGGTTGGTGATGCGGAAAGGGCAAATCAACCTGACCTCCTCAACCCTGGCTCATGAGGTCGGACACTTTTTTAGCCTGGCGCATCCGCACAGGGGCTGGGAATGCGTTGCCTACAACGAAAATGATTACGGAAATCCCGTGACCCGCACCAGCACCTTGTCCGTGGAAGGATGCAACCAGGCAACCGCGATTATCGAACTTGTGGATGGTTCAAATTGCACCACATCTGGAGACAGGGTTTGTGATACACCTGCAGACTATAATTTCCAGTTCAGCCCGGACTACGGAGTTTCGAATTGTTCAGGCAGCATCGGTGTTCTGGATCTGAACGGAGATATTGTAGAGCCAATGTTGACAAACCTGATGGGCTATTATGATAATTGTGGTGATTATGAATTGACGAACGGGCAGAACAACCTGATCAACTCGGACTATTTTTCGTTTGACCGTGCATATATCAGGACAGGCAATATCCCTGACCTGGACATTGTATCCGGCCCAGTCAATTATGTCTATCCTGAAAACAACGGTGAGACATCCACATTCGACAATGTCACACTTGACTGGGAAGATGTGCCGGGTGCGAATCAATACCTGGTGATTATTGACAGGTTCAATACCTTCAGCCTGAGCCCGCAGCGGTACATTGTGAGTACATCCGAGCTGAACCTCACTGACCTGGAGGAAAACAGACTCTACTACTGGAGGGTTTGGCCATTCAATGAAACAAGTACCGACGCGAACTGGGGAGCAACTCAGTCCTTCAGGGCAACGACCACAACGGCAATTGAGAAAATCGATGGCCTTGA
>JARQTN010000008.1:7369-10224 GCA_029976695.1 Lewinellaceae bacterium | reverse complement strand
TTGGTACAGAGACCTTTGCCGGATCGAACGGCTGTGACTCGATTGTGAACGTGACAATTACCCCGCTGAGTGCAGTCATGGTAGCATTGGATACAACGCTATGTCCCGGAGAGTCAATCATGGTCAATGGTATGATCTATAATGAAAATAATCCCCTTGGCACAGAAATACTTGTTGGATCAAATGGATGTGATTCTACAATACAGGTAAATCTTGCATTTAGTTTGCTTGAAATCACCTGCCAGGTAATCCAGGATGATTCTGGTGCATCTGATGGCATTGCGACAATTTCGATCACCGATGGTGACCCGGATTTCATCATCATCTGGTCCGGGCCAGTGTCCGGTTCAACTGTTTCCAATGCGATCGGAGATGTTCAGCTGACCGGCTTGTCTGCTGGTTCATATTCGGTGACCGTTTCTGATCAGGCCGGATGCTCATCGACCTGCAATTTTGATATCCAGTCCTCAGGGTGCGATCTGGAAATAGATACGATCCTCGTTGTGGAAGAATCTTGCCCGGGAGCAGGGAATGGGACCATCGAGATTCTGGCACTGAATGGGACATCACCCTTGATGTATTCTCTTGATGGGGTAACCTACCAGTCACAAAACCTTTTTTCCGGACTTATGGCTGGAGACTACACGGCCTATGTCTCTGACAATGCGGGTTGTACAGTCAATCAGTCTGTAACACTTGGATTGGGTGCCCCACCAGAATTAATGCTCATATCCGCCACAGATGCAAATTGTGGAGTTGATAATGGAAGTATCACTGTCTCCGGTGGAGGAGGGGGGCAGGAGCCTTACACCTATTCCATTGACGGGATAAATTACGGCGGATCTGCGACATTTGGTGGAATAGGTGCAGGAACATATGAAGTCTATATGCTTGATGCGGTGGGCTGTGGAGACACGATCCAGGTTACGATTAATGCCAGTGCTGCCCCCATCATTGAACAATTGATTGGCGTCAATCCGACATGCGGGAGCGCCAATGGTGAGATCACGGTAGTTGCATCAGGTGGTTCAGGCAGTTTGCAGTATTCACTGGGTGGCGGACCATTCCAGAATGACAACCGTTTCATGGACCTTTCTGCCGGCACCTATACCATCGTGGTGGAGGATCAATCCGGATGCCCTGCTTCCGGAAGTATCACGCTTGTTGATGAAGGTGGGCCGATCATTGATGACCTCCTTGTTTCACCCACAGCATGTCAAGACCAGACAGGGGTGATTCAGGTATTGGTATCAGGTGGGCAAGGGCCGTATGAATACCAGCTTGATTCGGGACCTTTCCAGGACTCCAATCAATTCACTGATCTTGATGCAGGAGAATACAATGTGACGGTACGGGATGCGAATGATTGTCTGTCAAGTCGGATTGTATTCGTGAATACAACCGATGGGCCGGTAATTGAAATGCTTTCTGTCGTACATACATCATGCGGTGAGGAAAATGGCGGGTTTACAGTACAGGTCTCAGGCGGGACCGGTGCGCTGGATTTTTACCTGAATGGAGATGGGCCGGTATTCCCTCCGATATCGGACCTCGGACCGGGACAGTATATCCTCGAAGTGGAAGATGAAAATGGGTGCAGGGCATTTGAAAGCTTTGAAATCGAATCGTCCGAAGGTCCTGATATGGATGTCTACATGCAGGAGGAATATTGCGGAAATGCCAATGGTGAGATCGATATTGATGCCTTCGGAGGTGCTGCACCATATCAGTACTCCATCGGAGGGGGGTTCGGAAACTCTTTCTTCTTCGGAAACCTGCAATCTGACTTTTACACGGTTTCGGTGAGGGATGCGAATGGGTGCATTGCAACGGAGGATGTCTTTGTCAATTTGCTCGATATCGAACCAATTACGAGCATCCAGGTGGAGGAACCATCCTGTACAAACCCGCTTGGCACAATCACAATCGACCATCCGGGAGGGAGTGATGTAGAATATTCGATCAACTGCATTTCATATCAATCGAGTCCCACTTTCCTGGATGTCTCACCTGGAACATATACCCTATGTGTCAGGGATGAGTTCAATTGTTCAACCACCGGAATGGTTGTACTGGAAGAACCTGCGGGGATTGAAATTGATACCTTGCTTGCCACAACTGCTGAGTGCAATCTGAACAACGGGACAATTATGGTCGAAGTTGCAGGAGGGACTGCGCCCTATCAGTTTGATTTGTTAAACGACCCCATGCCGGTACAATTCAGCAATACTTTCTCCGGGCTGTCAGCTGGAACATATGATATCCAGGTAAACGACGCTGAAGGCTGCACAGCGACTGGAGTGATCACAGTGCATGGAAGCAACCCTGTGAATGAAACGGTCGATACAACAATTTGCCCCGGCGACAGTGTCGTCTTGAATGGCCAATCATTCATGTCCGAAGGTCAGTATACCGTAACCTTTTTCGGTGGCGCCGCAAATGGTTGTGACAGTGTTGTGTTCCTGAATATCGCTCACTTCATAATTCCTTCAGATACGATAAGCGCAACTGTATGCAATGGATATGGGTATGCATTTTTTGGGGACACCATTTCAGCCCCGGGCACGTATGTCCACCTGGCACCTGGTTCAGGGCCAAATGAATGTGATACGCTTCTCGTTCTCATGCTTGAAGTAACCCCTTCTCCTGTTCGTGAATTCGATGAGGCGATTTGTGAAAATGATTCTATCTCTTTTGGGAATCAATGGATTCGTATGCCAGGCACATACAGGGACACATTGCCTCAGGCTGGAGCAAATGGCTGCGACAGTATTGAAATAATGCATCTTGCAGTGATTGATCTTCCGATAGTGACGGCAGGCCCAGACCGGATGTTGTCCTGCCTGATTCCTGAT
>JARQTN010000008.1:0-7269 GCA_029976695.1 Lewinellaceae bacterium | reverse complement strand
GATGATTTGAAGATCCAGGTGTCCGCGATCATCCAGGATGCGTCAGATACACTGGATTGTGTGACGACCACGGTACAGATTGATGCATCAAGTTCAGTATCAGGTCCCGGGATCATTTTTGAATGGCGAGATGCATCTGGTGCGATGTTTTCGAATTCTCCTTCGGTCATTCTCGATGAAGCAGGAAAATATACGCTCTTCGTGACGGATACACTGACAGGATGTGGAGGTATGGATTCAATTCTCATCCGGGAATTAACGGATTATCCACCCGTTCCTTCCGGACCTGATGGTGAGTTGAACTGCATCCAGGACTCTTTGGTCCTGAATGATGGACTGATGTATACTGTAGATCATGTGCGACTCACCTGGAATTCAGCAGATGGATTGATCCTGTCGGATCCGTCCCTGATTTCAATTGTTGCCGGAGCTCCGGGAATGTATATCCTTGAAGCCGTTGACACCACAAATGGTTGCGCCAACCTGGATACCGTTCAGGTGTTCGCCAATCTAAGCAGGCCGAATGCTTCTGCCGGTGAGGATGTGCTGATCGACTGCGACGAAGATTTTGAAACACTCAGCGCCGAAAACTCGACACAGGGAGACTCTATTTTGGTAACCTGGACAGGACCTGGGATCGATGCTGCTCAATTGCACCAGTGGAATGTTCAGGTTGATGTGCCGGGGATATATCTGCTGGAAGTGATGAATATGCATAATGGATGTACCGATTATGATTCTGTAGAAGTGATGTATAATCCGGATGTGCCGACGACACTGCTATTCAGTTTAATGGATCCCGTCTGTTTTGGTGATACCAACGGATTGCTGAACATTCAAACTGTGAGTGGCGGGGAGCCGATGTATCAGTACAGTCTGAACGGCGATTCCTTGAGTGCTGAACTCATGTATTCAGGGCTTTCACCGGGTACGCATACCCTTGCTGTAGTAGACGCAAATGGATGCAGGCTCGATACCACATTTGTCCTTCAACAACCGGATTCGGTAGAAATCAATGTCGTGCCGTTCGTTGAACTTTCGATAGGGGACAGCCTGCAGCTATTTCCGGAATTCAATATCCCGATGAATGAAATCGCCTCCATAGACTGGTCTCCTGGTGAGTGGTTAACCTGTACGGATTGTTTGAACCCAGTTTTTACTGGTATCCAGGATGATACAATTACGATAAAAGTGATGACAATAGACGGATGCCCGGGCGAAGCAAATATCATTGTCAGGGTAGACAGGGAATCCACCATATTCATACCCAATGTGTTTACACCCAATGATGATCATGTGAATGACTGGTTTACGATCTTTTCAGATAACTCAGTTCGTCAGGTATTGAAAATGGAGATATTTGGCAGATGGGGCAACAAAGTATTTGAGCGCATGGAATTCAGCCCTGGTGTCGAACAGCTGGGATGGGATGGTACTTTCAGGGGGCAACCACTTGATCCGGGCGTATTTGTCTATCGCATTGAGATCGCATACATGGATGGAAGGATCGAGGTGCTTCACGGAGATGTCACGATCATAAAATAAAAAAACGCCGGGCTCAAGTCCGGCGTTCTATAAACCTAGTTGACTAAATTATTTGTCCAGAACGAGGACGCCCGTCGCCATAAACTTCAACTCCTCTTTTGGCTGGGTGATGGCAGCGATTTCATCTTTACTTTTACCGGCATCTTCTGCATAATGGCGGAGTTCTTCTACAGGTGTAACTTCTTTGAAAGCCTTTCCCTCAATGATGACCTCCCTTCCGGTGATATCCTTCGGAACGAAGAAACCATAGTCCTTGAATTTTACAACCATTGGTTCGGAAGATGCATCACTTTCGAGCGTCATCCAGCAACCCTTTACCTGGCAAACCTCTGAAACGCGGGCTTTCATGGTTGTCTCGACTTCCTCTCCTGCCTTTAGGGCAACCAGTACGTCTTCCATCCCAACAATGGACTTATTATGGATCTTGTCACCATAGTTCTGTCCCGATAATTTTTCACCGGTTTTTGTCTTGATCGTTTTTTGTTCACCTTTCATCACATCCTGGCTGTTGACCGGTGTAAATGGCAGGATGATGAAAATGGCTAAAGCAAGTTTCAATGCGAATTTCATTTGATATATATTTTGTACAATAATGAGTTGCAAAAATAGGTTATATGTCGCAAATCAAATCCAGCTTTATGATCCGATTGATACCATTCTCTTTTGTCACTAAAAAAATGAAGAATGGTTCACAAATTTCCCTGGGTCATCCTGCTCCTTTTGACCCCTGAAGCTCCTTTTTTTGCCCAATGCATAGATGGGAACTGTTACAGTGGGATGGGATCCTATGTGTTTTCAAGCGGTGCCAGGTACCGGGGTGAATTTCTCAAGGGGCAATTACATGGTAAAGGCACGTGTTTTTTCACGAATGGTGACATCTATGACGGGCAATGGTATCGAAATGTGCGTCAGGGAGAGGGAGAATTCAGGAAAAAGGACGGGACGGTCTACAAAGGTTCTTTCAGGCATAACCAGCCTCATGGAAAGGGGATTCTGATATTTCCGGACGGGTCATTCTTCAAATCCGACTGGGAGCGGGGCGAGTCTGTGGGCAAGGGATTCCTGACAAATACCGATGGCCAGGTATTGCAGGGCCAATGGAGCGATGGTGTATTTACGCCTGTTCCTTCTGTCAGCAGTGACAAATCTGATTCTGCAGGCTCCTCAACACAAAAAACATTCGATGATGACCTGGATCGGGAAAACGGTACTTTTTCATTTCCGGATGGATCCGTTTATGAAGGGGAAATGGTGGCTGGTGAACCAAAAGGCAAGGGGAAATGTGTATACCAGAATGGTGACCTGTACATCGGTGAATGGGTCTATAACCAGCCCCATGGCCAGGGGACAATGTATTATGCGAATGATATCGTGGTAACTGGAATCTGGAATCATGGACGCATTACACAAAAGCAGAAAAGTGTGCTTCAATATCCGGAAAAGGAAGTTTCGGGGGATGTTGAAGTCTTTGCCCTGATTGTAGGCGTTGCACGATATCCGGATTTTGAATCCCTGAAGTATACGGATGACGATGCATACCAGTTCTATGCATTCCTGAAAAGCCCGGAAGGCGGTGCGGTGCCCGATGATCACATCCGGATCCTCATCGATGAAAGCGCCACAGCTTCCAATATCGGGAAAAGTATCGATGAGATCGTCGCCAGAGCAGATCCAAATGATGCGATTATCATGTATTTTGCGGGTCACGGCCTTGGAGGATTTTTCATCCCCTATGATTGCAATGGGTATGTACAAAAGTTAATGTATGAGACCATCAAACAAAAATTGAACCGGTCCCGGGCGAAACACAAATTATGCATTGTGGATGCCTGTTATTCAGGGAGTTTATTAGCCAATAAAGCGCCTATGATGGAGTCATTGAACCTTTTCTACCATCAACTTTCTGATACACAAGGGGGGACAGCGTTCCTCATGTCTTCTAGCGAGGAGGAAGTATCCCTCGAGTCCGGCGGGCTCCGGCAGGGGATTTTCAGCCATTACCTCATTGAAGGTCTGAAAGGCAGGGCTGACTTGAACCATAACAAGATCATCACGATAGGAGAGCTCCATGATTTTGTGCAGGAAGGTGTAAGGGACTATACCAAGGAAGCCCAGAACCCGGTCTTAGCCGGCAGGTTTGATCAGAATATGCCAGTTGGCTTGATCAGGTAAAGCCTGTTTTTACTTTTCTTTAATGGTTTTCAAACCTGGATTGGCAAAAAATATGTAAATTTGCGGCCCTTAAACAGGAATTATTCACCGTGCTTGTGTTAGCCGATACAGAACACAGGCTCTAAAAAACAGAACCCATGCGGCAATATGAAGTTACTTTCATTGTGGACCCCGTCCTTTCGAATGACGAGATCAGGTCTGCTTCCCAGAATTATGTCGAGCTCGTTCAATCACATGGATGCGAAATTGTCCACCTGGATGAGATGGGGCTCAGGCAACTGGCTTATCCGATCCGGAAGCGCACTTCCGGGGTTTACTATTGTGTTGAATTCAAAGGTGACAGTGGTGAAGTGATCAACAAGCTTGAGCTTGCACTGCGCCGTGATGAACGCATCATTCGATTCCTGACCGTGGCACTTGACAAATACGGTATCAAATACAACGAGGATAAAAGAAACGGTTTGATCGGGAAGAAAAGGACCAAATCGGAAGAGAAATCCGCTAAAAAGGAAAAGCCGAAGATGGCAGCTGCTTCCAGCGGATCAGCCCCGGTAAAAGATGAAGAAGAATAAATTAATCAAAGTAAAAATTCAAGATCATGGCATCTAGAGATGATATAAAGTTCCTCAGTAATCCGAATATTGGCAAATCACGGAAAAAGTACTGCAGGTTTAAAAAGTACGGGATCAAGTACATTGACTACAAGGATCCGGATTTCTTGCTCCAGTTTGTGAATGAACAAGGAAAGATCCTGCCCAGGAGATTGACGGGCAATTCACTGAAGTACCAGCGGAAAGTCGCTACTGCCGTTAAAAGGGCAAGGCACCTGGCGATGTTGCCTTATGTCACTGACTTGCTGAAATAGGAAATCTGAATCTGTTCAACACATTAAAAGGAATTGATCATGGACGTTATCTTACTTGATGATATTGAAAAATTGGGCTACAAGCATGATGTAGTCACTGTAAAGGATGGCTTTGGCCGGAATTACCTGATCCCGCAGAAAAAAGCCATCATTGCTAACCGCAGTAACATGGCACGCCTGGAAGAGATCAGGAAACAGGAGGCTGCCAAAGAAATGAAATTGCTTGGCCACTATCGCGAAATCGCGGAGAAGATCGAAGGCCAATTGCTGAAAATTGGTGCGAAAGCCGGTACGAGCGGAAAGATTTTTGGGAGCGTTACGAATCTTCAGATTGCCGGAGCCCTGGTTGACCAGCTAGGCGTTGAGATCCAGCGCAAGAAAATTGAAATGCCGGAACAGGTGAAGGAACTTGGTACATATACTGCAAAACTCCACCTGCATCCTGAAGTCGAGGCCTCCATTGATTTTGAGGTCGTCCAGGAATAAGCATTCAATGTAAAGTTATCTTGCCCAAACTGATCCACTTGGCTTCGGTTTGGGCTTTTTCTTTTTAATAGTCGCAACTCCAGGCATTCTCCCTCAGCCACTTTTCCTGATCCCTGTAATCCGGTATAATCTCTTCAATAATGCTCCAGAACCTGCTGCTGTGGTTCATTTCGATCAGGTGTGCAAGTTCGTGGACAATGACATAATCGACCACTTCCTGGGGAGCAAAAATCAATCTTGTGCTCAAAGAGATTACTTGATTGGAACTGCAGCTGCCCCATTTGCTGTAATTATACCTTAGTTTTACGGCTTTGACTTGCTGTTTAAAGAACCTTTCGTTGATCTCCAAGACCCTTTTCTCAAACATGGTGAGGTAGCGTTTGCTCAACAGGTTGTTGATCAATTTCCTGCACAGGTTTTGTTCATCTTCAATTTCCAAACCGTCAGGCAGTGAAAGGATGATTTTACCTGCCTCGATGATCCCCCTGCCAGTTTTACGGTCGGCGTAATCAATGCGGATCGATAATGTTTCCTGGGGCAAGCAGATCATTCCACCGTCCTTGATGGCCCTTTTGTGAAGGCTGTGCAGCAAACCTGTTTTCTGGTGCTTGTTTTTAAGCCACTGGATGCACCAGGCACGCAATTTTTGCTGTTGCTTTTTACTTGTCCAGAAAGGTATCCTGAGGTAAACCGCATCCTTGCCTACAGACGTACGTACGTTTCTTCTCGTTTCCTTGATCAGTTTTAGTGGAACCGGCTGGCCACTCACTTCAATGATCTCGAAGGATTCCTGATATAGGGTTCTTCTTTTAGCCATATTTCTCTTCAAACGCCTGCATCACCTCTACAAGCGCTCTTGTGCTTTCGATCCCCATGGCATTATACATAGATGCCCTGAAACCGCCCACCGAACGGTGCCCCTTGATGTTCTCGATTCCTGCCTGCTTGCAAAGTGTCAGGAAATCGTCGTTTAGGGATTCATTATTCAAAAGGAAAGTCACATTCATATGTGACCGGTCCTCTTTCCTGGCAGTGCCCTGGAAAAGTGGGTTGCGGTCAATTTCATCATATAATAATGTCGCTTTTTCGAGATTCCTTTCCTGAATAGCAGAGACGCCGCCCTGTGCTTTCAGCCATCTCAGGTTGAGCATTGTCACATAGATCGGAAATACCGGTGGCGTGTTGAACAAACTGTTCTTTTCAATATGGGTCTGGTAATTCAACATCGACGGGATTTCCCTTTTGGCCCGTTCGGCCCAGTCCTTTTTCATGATGACAATGGCAACGCCTGCTGGTCCGAGGTTTTTCTGGGCGCCGGCATAGATCAGTCCAAACCGCTCCATGTCTAATTTGCGGCTCAGGATATCTGAAGACATATCACTTACAAGCGGGATATCTGTTTCCGGAAATTCATGAATCTGCGTACCAAAGATTGTATTGTTTGAAGTGACGTGCACATACTTGGCCTTTTCTGGCAAGAGGTAGGATTTCGGAATATATGTATAGTTTTCTTCCTTTGAAGAGGCGACAACATCCACATGCCCGAATTTCATGGCTTCCTTGATCGCTTTTGCGGACCACGATCCGGTATCGAGGTAGCAGGCACGGTCAGTCGGATCCAGGTAATTCATGGGGACCATATAAAATTGAGAACTCGCCCCGCCAGAGAGCAACATGATATGGTGGTTTTCCCCCACACCGATGAGCTCTTTGATCAACTGGATCGTTTCTTCCACGACCGCTGAAAATCCTGGTGATCTGTGGGAGATCTCCAGAATGGACAATCCCGAGTTATTGAAATTGACTGCTGCCTTTGCGGCTTCCTCAAAAACGGAATGGGGCAAAATCGCTGGTCCGGCGCTAAAATTGTGCTTTTTCATATGGCTGGTTTCTGTTATTTATGATGTTACAAAAATATCTTTTTTGAAAGTGAAGCTTTATCTTTTTTAAGCTTCTTTTGGAGTTTTCGGGCAGGTTGAAAATTTTCATATCTCATTGGAACTTTTCCCAATCTATACAGGTTTTTATCGTTGGTGTTAGCTTCGACACCTAAAGAAAGAATTCATTGGTTATCCCATGATTTTTTCATCTGGAAGGAAAACGAGAAAAACATTAAGTTTTTTTGAATTCTTTCTTGCGCATTTGAAAATAGATTATATCTTTGCCGTCCCTTAAGTCGGGAGGGTTTCGAAGGAAGCCGT
>JARQTN010000007.1 GCA_029976695.1 Lewinellaceae bacterium | reverse complement strand
GCTCAACTCCCACCGGCACCTTCACGACCACCCTCGTCCCGGCATGGCCGTCTTTTTCAATAGTCAGGTCGATCACCTCGACCGAGATCCCGAAGGCATCCATTTGGTTCATCAGTTCGATGCGGTCGCTGGTGATCCCCATGCCCATGCTTTTGTACTTGCGGATGGATTTGTCCTTGAGCTCCATTGCTTTTTCGCGACCCACGCCGTCATCCTCGATGATGCAGCAGATGTATGTTTCATCACACCGTTCAAACGATATGGAAAGCACACCTTTTTCCTTCTTGTGCATCAGCCCGTGCCAGATGGCATTTTCCACATAGGGCTGGAGGATCATCGGGGGAATGAAAGTCTGTTCCATGCGCACCCCTTCACCGATCTCGCAATTGAATTCAAAAGAGTCGTCAAACCGGAGCTGTTCCAGTTCAATGTACAGCATCAGCGTCTCCAGCTCATCCTGCAGGGAGATCTGCCTTTCCCGTGAGTTCTGCAGGATCAGGCGGATCAGGTGGGCAAAATTGGAAAGGTATTCGGCCGCCTCGGTTTTTTCTGCGCGCAGGATGAAGTTCTTGATCGAATTGAGGCTATTGAACATGAAATGGGGATTCATCTGTGACCTGAGCGCCTTCAGTTCGAGTTCTGCGATCTGCTTGTTGATACGTGTCTTTTCCGCCTCCTCCTTTCTGATCTGACCCAATCTAAATTGATAAATCAAATAAATCAGGAAGGCAACGAGCCCGATGACCAGTAAAATGAACCAGGTCTGCTGAAAAACTGGAGTGGGTACTTTGATCCTGAGCGATTTGACCGGGCTGCTTGCATCCGGAACCCCGGCCTTTACTTCAAACGTATAATTGCCCGGCGAGATGCCAGAAAGGGTTACAAACCTGTTCGTTCCAATACTGATCCATTCATCCTGAAGGCCTCTCAGGCGGTAGCTATACACCAGTTGATCAGCTTTTGGAAATGCCAAACCCTGAAACTGGATATCTACAACCGAAACGCCCTGGGGTAGTGAGAAAGAAGAAAGATAGTTTGGCCCTTCGTCAAGCTGAACAGCCTTGCCATCCGCGCGAATCTCGTTAATGACAACTTTCACCGACCGGGTAGATTTTGAATCCCACAAAGAATCCGGATGGTAAGTGATCAGCCCGTTCTTGTTCACTGTTGCCAGGCGATGATCCGGCAGCGTAATGACCTGTCTTGGATCAATAAAGGCCTGCGGCAATCCCTCCTTCATACTGAACGTCCTGATCTCATCTGTACGCGGATCAATACAGCTGATGCCACTAAGTGAATAACACCAGACACGGTTGCTGTTGTCTATATGCAGCTCGGTCACCTGAGATTCAAGCAGCCCGTCCCTTGCACCATATGATCGCACAAGATTAAGCTTGTTCTCAGCCTTTTCAAATTTACCCAGGAAACGGGGACTTCCGATCCACAAGAATCCATCCCGATCCTCCTTCACATCGTAGATCTCGTCACCGGTCGGATTGAAGGAATCATCATATTCCAGCCAAGTAATATCGCTGGATACCAGGTCAATTTCGAAGACACGCGATGAAAAGACATAGGCAACCTTTTCTTTTCCGAATGTACATCCCATAAACTCCTTCCTGGAACCCTGCATATTTTCGAATCCGGGAAAATCCGCAACTCCTGATTCGCGCAGGAATGCAGAATCCGGATGGAACCACATAAAACGGTCAAAGGAAGTCATTCCCAAATAACCATGTTGACTTGTGCGCATGTTCCAGTGCCACGGAAACCTTGCCTGCTTCAACTCTGGCGAAGCTGGAGGTACCAATTTGTCCTCAACCAACTGGTACAGCCCGTCTCCTTCTGTCAACCAGATACGGCCCTTTTCATCGCATGCTACACCATACACGGGAGACTTCATGACAAGGAAATCAGCAGGATTTTCCGTTTCAGCTCCCAACGGGATGCGATATAGACGATCCCTGCTGATCCTGGCATGATGTGCCAGCAGGATTGTTTCAGAAGCAGGATCGTAAGCCAGGCGCCCAGGATAGATCCGCTCTGGTGCATTGAATTGTTCAAGTGAGAAGAACTGGATCTGATTCATTTTGGGATCATATGCACGGACTCCCTGTTCCGTAACCATCCAGGTCAGATTGTCTTTCCCGGCAAAAAAGCCCAGAAAATCAGGATCATCAGGTTGTTTGACATAGATGTTTTGCACATCGCCACCTGGTGTGATTTTCTGAATTTCATAAGCGGTCATCAACCAGGTATCTTCTTCTTTCCTGATCAAATCCCTTGCCAGGTATTTTTTAGGATAATCTGTTGTCCGGAAGGTGATGCTTTCCATTACATCTTCTTCCGGATCATATTCCAGAATGAAGTTCACCATCCGATCGAATACGAGCGTACCATCATCCCGCTGATGATCAAGTATACCAGCATTCGGATGGGATGTGAAGGTCCTGTCCTTTCTGTTAAAAGAGATTAACCCCCATCCAGCGGCATCAATCTTGCGTCTCGGATCAGAATAATCCAGTACAGATAACCAGAATTGGTCCGGATCCTGGTTATCCTGCAAAATCCGAACGATCGCATATCTGCCAGAGATCGAGGATTGATCCATCCAGTCCGGAAAAAACACAACCAGTGAATCCGTTGTATCATCCCACCGATACAACCTGCAATTCCAGCCACCGATCCAGATATTGCCCTGATCATCCTCCAGCAGTCCCTGGGCCGAATGCTCCATCTCATAGGCAGTCACCGGAAGGGGATACCGGGTAAATTCCATGGTCATAGGGTCAAACCGGCTTACCCCGGAATAGCGATGTGAGATCCATATCCGATCCTGCCGGTCATTGATCATCTGATAGATCTCTCCCGCGAAAATGGTGGTCGTATCACCCGGATCATTCCTGAAAAACCTGAAAGCTGCACCATCATACCGGCACAATCCCTGGCTTCCGCCAAAATAAAGATACCCGGTAGAATCCTGTACGATCGCATTGACGCGCATCGTCAATCCATCCTCAGGACCGATTTGCGTAAGCCGGATATCCCGCCATTGGGCAATCAGTATCTGAGTGCTCATCAGGATGAGCATGATGCAGAGGTGGTTCTTCATACAATACCCCATTCTTCTTCAGGAAGAACCGGGCTGGGAATTTACACAGAGTTGCAGTACTTTTCCAACTCCAGTGAGTGAAGTGCAAGAATTGTGAGTGAAATGCACATAAAACAGAAAACCCGGATACTTGCATACCCGGGTTTACCTCAAAAATCGGTTTCCGATGAAGTTTACAATTTTGTGATGGGCATTGTCTGGCTTGAGCCATCAAAAAATGTGACAACCACCGTATATTCCCCGGCCGGCGCATCAGGCACATACACGTAAATCAGCGAAGACCGCTGTGAATAACGGATCTCAACAGCCATTCCCCGGTCATCAAGCAGTGCCACATCCCGGACGAATGTCTTTCCCTGGATCCTGCCAATGAGGAATTTCTGGTCAAAAGGATTCGGGAAAACAGTGAAGGATTCCGGTGCACTTGCCATGTCAGTGAAATTCCCAATGACCGCAGGGTCCTTTGCAGTGAATCCATCATGCCCTCCGCTGGGCGCCATCAGTGAACAGATCAATAAACTGGTCAGGACCATGAGTTTCATAACATACATATCTCTTCGATTTTGATGAAAAATCCTGTCATGCGGGATGAGGTGTTCGGGAAGAGCCATCACAAGGTACATCGGCTGTCCCTGCCAAACATTGGGGTAACTCCTGATTTTTGATTCGGGGTTTTCCCCCATAAAAAAGGCCTTGCATGGATGCAAAGCCTGTAAAATCGATCGGGATATGATGCTGTTTACTCCCTGAGACCGGGTGATCGTTCCAGAAACTCGTCGTACAACAGCGTATGCCGGCTTTCCAGCGGCACTTTCCATCCGTTGATAAACAAGTGCTGGAACTGGGTTTTTGTCTCAAACGGATCTCCGTCGGACACGATCACATTCGCGGTCTTGCCAACTTCAAGCGAACCGATCTGATCATCCACACCAAAGATCTGTGCAGGCACGATCGTCACGGCCCTCAAGGCTTCTTTTTTTCCCATGCCATATGCTGCCGCAAACCCGGCATTGAAAGGCAGGTTGCGCACATTCTCCGATTCGTTGGTTCGGATCGCAACCTGTACACCGGCTTTTTGCATGACACCTGCATTCCGGTACGCCACATCATACCTGTCACTGGCCCTGCCCGGTACGGAAAGGACCGGGCCGGTGATCACGGGAATGTCGGCTGCGGCAAGTGAATCCGCCACGCGCCAGCCCTCCGAGACCCCCATAAAAATGGCTTTCGCTCCGTGTTCCCGGACCCATTTGATGGCAGACAGGATATCTTCCCGCTTATTGACTTCAATGAGCAGATGACCGTTGCCTTTCACCAATGGGATCATGGCATCCATCTCAGGATTGTATTCCATCAGCCCGGTTTCTTTGTCCTTCATCTCCGCATACTGTTTTGAACGCCCCCAAATGTCGGAGAGCTTTTTCATGTCTTCCTCATAATCTTTCTTTACCTCCTCATCGGTCCTGCGGTCCCACCTGCCTCTTCTTCCGGAATTCGGAAAATTCAACACCACGCCGCTGAAGCCTGCCTCCATCTGCTGGGGCGTATACCCATGCAGGTGGATCAGAGACGCGGTACCGGGAAAAAGTCCGGATTTCGGCATGGTCAATACAGTGGTCACCCCATTGACACGGGTCACCGGGATATGGACGGAATTCGGGTTTACAGCCGTCAGAGCTTGTACGTGCGGTGTAAAATCCCCGACTTCATTGTAGTCCTGGGTCAGGGAAATCGATCCTACCTCACTTAGCCCGAGTGTCGTACCTCCATCGATCATCCCGGGATATACGGTAAAGCCTGTGCAGTCAATGACTTTCGTGCCCTGGGGGATCGACACATTTTCACCAATGCCGGCAATTTTACCGTTCCGGATCAGGAGCGTGCCCTGCACCGTCCCGTTTGTGACCGTTTCGATTGTCACATTGGTCAGGGCAAAAGAACCGTATTCAGGTTTGGCAACCTGCTGTGAAAGAGTCACTGATTGCATGAAAAGCAGTGTGAGCAGGAAAAGGAAGGTCTTTTTCATCAGGTGTTCATTTTAGTGTTTGTGATTAAAAAGCAGCTCATTCAATCCGTAAATCATTTCGACGTCTTTCATGCAGCTTTCATGGTCGTGCCGGTCGGTCAGCATAAAGGCCGGCAATTCTTCTTCCGGATCCACATCCATGCGCATATCTGCCGGATCCGAATCGATATCAAACCGGACAATTCCGTCCACAATTGTTTTTTGCGGGATGGCATAAATGCTCAGCGGATGATCGTTGAAGATGGCAATGTCCGCGTCCTTGCCCACTTCAATGGAGCCCACCCTGTCCTGGATGCCCAGCTGGATCGCCGGGTTGATCGTGATCAGGGCCAGGGCTTCATCATCAGTCAGCCCACCATACTTCTGTGTCTTTGCAGCCTCATGATACAGGTGCCTGATGAGTTCACCGGAATCAGAATTTATGGAAGTCACCACACCATTCCGCGTCAGGATCGTCGCATTATAGGCCGTACTGTAGTATACCTCAAATTTATATGCCCACCAGTCTGAAAATACGGAGGCATGGGCGCCGTAGGCTGCCAGTTCAGGGGCGATCTTGAACCCTTCATTGACATGCTGGAAACAAATCTTGTCCACACCGTAGTCTTCAAGTACATCAAGCAGCATCAGGATCTCATCTGCCCGGTATGAATGGCAATGGATGATGATCTCCCCGTTGAGGATGTCCGCCATGGTCTGTTTCCTCAGGTCAAATGCCGGAGCTACTGTTTTGGCATTTGTCATGCGTTTCCGATCATAGGCATCCCATTCTGCCTGGTATCGCTTCCCTTCTTCAAACGCCTCCCTGATGACCTGCTCAACACCCATGCGTGTCCTGGGCATTTTATTGTACCCCTCGCCATGGACGCGCATCGGGTTTTCACCCAATGCAAACTTGATCGTACGGGGCGCACCTTCCATGACAAGACCTTGTGGATCCCACACGCCCCAGTGGTGCTTGATCGTTTCGCACTGACCGCCGATGGCATTCGCTGATCCGTGCATGGCATGCGAAATCGTCACCCCACCCGCAAGCGCCCGGTATATAGAGATATCAAATGGATCAAGTGCATCGCCCACAAAGACCTCTGCAGTAACGGGGTTGGTGGCTTCATTCACTGCATCGATCGCAATGTGCGAATGAGCGTCGATGATGCCTGGCATGACGTGCATGCCCGTGGCATCAATGGTTTGGTAACCTTGCGGGGCCCTGAGGTTTTTGCCGATTCTTTTGATCTTCCCGTTTTCAACCAGGATATCCGTATTTGCCCGGATACCGTCCGTAATGGTCAGGACAGTGCCGTTCCTGATCAACAAATTGCCCGGGTCCGGCTGGGCCAGCAGCTCAATGCCTGAAAGGAAAAACAGGCACATAAAAAATAACATATGCTTCATTCGGGATTTCATTTTCGGATTTACAATTTGTTTTCGGGTGACTTTCTGCTTCCTTCCATCGGAAAAGATCCAAATGGGCCCACATTCATCCGCCCGGTGTACGCATCGCCATCAAATTCCAGGGCAACCTTGATCCTGACATCGGTTCCTTCCACCTCGGTACTGAATTCAAAATTGAGTGTGCCATCTGCATATTCAATATTTTCAAGGTCCGTTTCCTCGCTATTGCCTGTAGCGATCACCCCCGTAAATTTTCCGGGCTCCCCGTTGATGGTAAATACGCCTGCCCGGGTGTCTCCCGGCACGTCCACCGTGTAGGTCCAGGCTCCATTCACCCTGGCCATATCGCCTTTCTTTGAAGCCGACTTCTTTTTCTTTGCCTCATAGGCATACAAGTCACCGTCCACAAATACATACCGGACCTGCGCATCCTCCTCAAGGAAAGGCGCATCCAGGATGACAAGGTTTGCCATCTTCCCCGTTTCAACAGTACCCGCCCACTTTGAAATGCCCAGCAGTTGGGCAGGGTGTGTGGTGAGTGCTGCCAGGACCTCGCCTTCATCCAGCCCGTTCTTTACCATCTTGCGGAGGTTGGTCATGATCTCTTTCGCCTTTACACCATCAGTGGAAAAAGAAAACTGCATGCCTGCGCGTGCAAGTCTGGCCGGCTCTTCCAGGTATTTCGCCAGGCTCTCAGACCTCTTCTTTTTCAACGCGTCCAGCTCATTTTTCGACCAGCCAGGTTCTGGCGTTTCCTCTTCGCTCACTTCTTTCTCCTGCTTCTTTTCTTCCTTTTCATCCGGGATATCAAGTGAAAGGACCACACGCGCATTTGCATCGGTTATCTTGCTGTCTGCACTCCATGCCTGCTTTACGTTGGCCAGGACGAGTTGAAAGCCAAGTTCTTTTTGCAATGCGAGCGCGCGGTGAACAGACTTCAAGTCTGGCGCCTCAAAATAAACGGGCTTCTCATTGCTGACAACGGGCAGGAAAGCAAGCAAAGAACGGTCATAGGCCGGCCGTTCGATACCTTCCTCTTCAGCAAAGATACGCCGGTGGGCAAGTGCATTCTCCGCATTGCGGAAGATCTCCCTGAACTTCGCCATCACCCCGATCACCGTGCCGGGGTATGCTCTGCGCACACCCTGAAACCGGGCATAAACCGAGATATCCTGCCTGAACAACATGTGGTCCGTTTGATCGCCGGCAAGCAGTAAAAGCGAACCCTGGCCAGGCAGCATTCGTCCTTCAGGGAATACATGGCTGATCGTAAACCCAAGCTGTCGCAGGTCACTGATGGCTCTGCTTCCGGGGTCGACCATGTCAAGCACGCTCCTGCCAGGTTGAATTCCGGCTTGTTCATTCGTGGGATTGCCCGGGTCATCGATCCGCTCACGCTCATTCCCCTGCTCCTGTTTCTTCAGGCCGGTATGAGAAAAGGCATCAATGAATCCGGCATACACAAACATGCTGTCTGCCTTTACCGCGTATATCGCCCCATCGACCTCTTTGTCCTTTCCAACATAATGGATCATCCCGTCATCGATCAGGATGAGGGCATCCCGGAGCGTATCGCCGGGCGATTGAATGACGGTTGCCCCTCTGACGGCATACTTGTCTGTGATTTGAGGCAGGCCCTTCCTGACAGGTTGAAGAGAAGCAGATTGCCAAAACAGGAACGCGAAGAACAGGACAAGAAGTCCCCTGGAAAAACCGGGTTGCTCCATGCTGGATTTGATTAAATGTGAAAAAGTGGCCCAAAATACACCTTTGAAGTCTTATTTTTTAAAATGCATCATCAAATAAACCTTTGGGGTGATCAGGTAATTGATGATGAAATCAAAATATACAGGGTCAAACAGGCCGCATTTCATTAAGTTTAAGAGATGAAAAAAGGAATCACCGGGGGAATTGTGTTACTCGCCAGTATTTGGATGATCATATTCATTCCCGGCCAGATTCTGTCACAGCAAAATATGAGGCTGCGCGATTACGGAATCGAGATCGGGGTGCTGGACCCGGGTGAATGGAATGCCATCACCGATGTGCAAGGTGTGGAAGTCGGGCATGTGACACTGATCAAAGGAGATGAGATCCGCACGGGCGTCACGGCCATCCTCCCGCACCGGGGAAATATTTTCCAGGAAAAGGTACCTGCAGCCGTCTATACGGGCAATGGATTCGGCAAACTGGCCGGTTCAACGCAGGTCCAGGAACTGGGCAACATCGAGACGCCGGTCATCCTGACAAACACGCTGAGTGTGCCCAATGCAGCAAATGCGCTGATCAGCTATACCCTGTCACAATCAGGCAATAAATCGGTTCGAAGCGTAAATCCACTGGTCGGTGAAACAAATGACGGGTACCTCAACGACATCCGTGGCAGGCATATTATGGAATCGCATGTGCTCCAGGCCATTGATTCGGCATCTTCCGGCCCTGTTGCAGAGGGGAATGTCGGTGCGGGAACAGGCACTTCCTGTTTCGGTTTCAAGGGCGGGATCGGTACGGCAAGCCGGGTGGTTCCGAAGATCCTTGGAGGCTATACCGTCGGCGTTCTGGTCCAGTCAAACTTTGGCGGCGTACTCAGGATAAATGGTGTCCCGGTAGGAAAAGAATTCGGCCAGTTTGCCTTCAAGGAGGCTTTGGATGCGGCAGACGGCAGCTGCATGATCGTGGTAGCGACCGATGCACCACTCAGCCACAGGAACCTCGAGCGGCTTGCCAAGAGAGCCTTGCTCGGCCTTGGGAATACTGGAGGAATCGCTTCCAATGGAAGCGGTGACTATGTGATCGCATTTTCTACCTATGAAGGGAATTTTATCCCCTACCGCATGAAATCATATGAAGGGACGCAAACATCGATGCACAATGACGCAATGTCGGTCCTCTTCATGGCCGTCATCGAGGCGACAGAAGAAGCTATCCTCAACAGCTTGTGTGCCGCGGAGTCAATGACGGGCAGGAACCGGCATTACCGGAAAAAGCTGCCCATGGAAAACGTGCTGCAACTGATGGGGCAATAAATTGTCTTTTGAAAAAGTTCACTCCTGTTGAACGAAACGACTGGATATCAGCTCATCATTCCAAAAAACTCAACCAGACATGTACATGAAAATCCTGAACCCATCTCCATTCCGATGTATCGTGTTCTTTTTCATTGGATTCTCCCTGGTGCTATGCGCACAAACGGCTTCTGCACAGGAATCCGTCAAAGAACTTGAAAAGAAGGCAAACCAGTTGCATGGCAAGGAAAGGCTGGATGCACTCCTGGAAATCACCAACTACTATATTTCTATCAATGATGAGCGAAAAGCTCTCCGGTTTGCCCGACAAGCAGAAGAATTGGCCGATAACATCCTGATTTCCGATAACCCAGGGCTGGATGATGCTGACCTTGAAATCAAACCGCGGGTTTTCCTGAAACTTGGCGAGGCCTATGAAATGCGCGGGCGCCTGATGGAAAGCAAGGGTGCCTACATGAATGCCCTTGAAACAGCTGAAAAACTGAACTACCCCGCATATGCACAGGAGGCCTCCTCACGCATCCGGACAATCGATTCGATCAGCCTGTATGATCCCGGCAAGAAAAGTAACTTTTTTACCCGGGCAGTAGAGGACATCGGCAATGTGCTTGATAAATCAACCAATGAGTTCGGCGTTGCCGCGAGTCTCAAGCTGGCAAAAATGTATGCAGAACAGGAAGACT
>JARQTN010000006.1 GCA_029976695.1 Lewinellaceae bacterium | reverse complement strand
GCCTGGATCCCGTGGCTCTGGCCCGTGTTCAACCAGATCTTCCTGATGATGTTCCTTTCGATATGGCTGCGCAGGTCGAAGGTGACCACTGGTGCGGAATGGATCAATACGCGTTTCGGGATGGGGAAAGGCGCCTCCCTGTCTCATTCGATCGTGATCGTTTTCGCCATCATCATGGGGCTTGGCTATCTGGCGTACGGGTTTATCGGCATCGGTAAATTCATGGAGATCTTCGTGCCGTGGGAATTCCTTTCGGCATATGTGCCTTTCGATGTTCCGGCCGAATATGTTCCCCATTTCTACGGGATCATCTTCACCTGTTTTGCCGTTTTCTATGCTTTGCTTGGTGGCATGATGAGCATCGTCTGGGCCGATGTGGTCCAGTACGTCCTGATGGCGATTTCGAGCATCGTGATCGGGATCATCGCCATGAATGCCCTGGCCAGCCATGACCTGATTGTCCCGAAAGGATGGATGACGCCATTTTTCGGGATGGAACTGGACCTGGACTGGTCCACAATCATCCCGGAAGTCAACCAGAAGATCAGGGAGGATGGGTTCAGCCTGTTCACCATTTTTTTTATGATGATGGTTTTCAAGGGTGTGCTTGTCAGCCTCGCCGGCCCGGCGCCGAATTACGACATGCAGAAGATCCTTTCCACGAAGTCTCCCAGGGAAGCGGCCCTGATGAGTGGCTCGGTCAGCCTGATCCTGATGCCGATCCGGTATTTCATGATCGCCGGGTTTGGTGTGTTGGGCCTGTTGTATTACGACCAGCTCGACCTGGTCGTGGGCGGCGTCATCGATTTCGAGCAGATCCTGCCTTCCGCCATCCTCGAATTCGTGCCGGTTGGTTTCCTCGGCCTCCTCCTGGCTGGTTTGCTGGCTGCGTTCATGTCCACATTTGCCGGCACACTGAATGCCACGCAGGCCTATATCGTGAATGACATTTACCTGAAATATATCCGGCCCAAAGCCTCTTCTGGCAGCCTGAAGTTCGTGAATTACGTTGCAGGGCTCATCATGGTGGTGATCAGCATCATCCTCGGTTTTTATGCAAAGGATGTGAATGATGTCCTCCAGTGGATCGTTTCAGGGTTGTACGGAAGTTATGTAGCGGCCAATGTCCTCAAGTGGTACTGGTGGCGCTTTAACGGCCATGGCTTTTTCTGGGGGATGGTCGGCGGGCTCATCCCGGCATTATCGTTCCGGTTTATTTTCCCGGGTGTGCTGGACCTCTATACTTTTCCGCTGATGCTTCTGATCTCGGTGGCGGGATGTGTGATCGGCACCTACCTGGCACCACCCGTTGAAGAAGATGCCCTGAAGAACTTTTATAAAAACGTGCGTCCCTGGGGCTTCTGGAAACCGGTCCATGACAAGGTCATCGCTGAGGACCCGGCCTTTGAGCGGAATAAAGATTTCAAAAGGGACATATTCAATGTGGCCATCGGCACGATCTGGCAGACGGCCCTGGTCATTTTCCCGATCTACCTTGTCCTGATGGAGGCAGTGCCGACACTTGTTGCATTTGCTGTGGCAGCTGTCTGCACCCTCATCCTGAAGAAAACATGGTTTGACAAACTCCCAAAGGCGGCATCATGAGTATCGAAACGAACAGGCAGATGACTCCATTCCAGCAGAAGGTACAGGCCCTGATCAACAACCACGAAGTGCTCATCACGGTAAAGAATGAAAAACTGCCCGGTGGGAATGGCATCTTCGAAAGGTGGAAATATCCGGTGCTGACGGCAGCGCACACACCGGTCTTCTGGCGCTATGACCTGGATGAACGGACCAATCCCTTCCTCATGGAAAGGCTGGGCGTGAATGCAACTTTCAATGCCGGGGCGATGTACTGGAAAGGCAAGTATCTCCTCATGGTGCGGGTGGAAGGGGTGGACCGGAAATCCTTCTTCGCAGTCGCTGAAAGCCCGAATGGCGTGGACAATTTCAGGTTTTGGGATTACCCGGTGACCCTGCCGGAGACAGACGACCCGGATACCAATGTGTATGACATGCGGCTTGTCGCGCATGAGGACGGCTGGATCTACGGTTCGTTTTGCACCGAGCGAAAGGATTCCGCACGCCCGGATGATACATCGGCAGCTGTTGCCGCATGCGGCATTGCGCGGACGCGAGACCTGCTCACCTGGGAACGCCTGCCGGACCTGGTCAGCCATGCCGGCCAGCAGCGGAATGTCGTCCTGCACCCGGAATTTATCGATGGGAAATATGCCCTCTATACAAGGCCGCAGGACGGGTTTATTGAAGTGGGCGGCGGTGGCGGGATCGGCTGGGGCCTGGCAGATTCCATGGAAAAGGCAGAAGTGAAGAACGAGATCATCATCGACAACAAGATCTACCATACCATCAAGGAACTCAAAAACGGCCAGGGACCCGCCCCGATCAAAACCCCGGAGGGCTGGCTGCACCTCGCCCATGGCGTGCGCGGCACAGCTGCAGGGCTGCGCTATGTACTCTACATGTTCATGACCGACCTTCATGAGCCCTGGAAAGTGACCCATGCGCCAGGGGGATATTTCATCGCACCAAAGGGGGCAGAAAGGGTGGGTGATGTGTCGAATGTCGCTTTCTCCAATGGATGGGTCCGCAATGCACAAAACGAGGTTTTCATTTACTACGCTTCATCTGATACCCGAATGCACGTTGCTACCAGTACGGTAGACAGATTGGTGGATTACGTGAAACACACACCGCCGGATGGTCTGAGGTCAGCGGCAAGTGTAGAGACACGCAATGCGCTGATCGGGAAGAATCTGGAAATCCTGAAAAAATTCACCTCATGAGCGTACCTTTTTATCGAAATACGGCAGTGCGGACAGCATTTGAAGGCCTGCACCATGAATTCCTGGAAGAGTTTCACAACATCCTGGACTGGTGGACAACCCACATGGTTGATGAAGTTAACGGCGGCTTTTACGGCCGTATGGACGGAGGTGGTGTGCTTCATCCCGAAGCGGATAAGGGGGCCATCCTCAACACGCGCATCCTCTGGACATTCGCGGCAGCAGCCAGGGAAACCGGCCTGGCGCACCACCGGGTACTCGCTGACCGGGCCTATGCGTACATCAACACCTTTTTTTGGGACGAAATTGAAGGCGGGGTGTTCTGGTCCCTGGATTATAAAGGGAATCCTTCAGATACACAAAAGCAGATCTATGCACAGGCTTTTGCGATCTATGCGTTTGCGGAATACTATGCACTGACCAAAAACCGGGAGGCCCTGGACCGGGCCATCGAGCTCTTCTGGCTGGTTGAAAAGTACAGCAGGGACCGCAGCAAGGAAGGTTACCTGAGCGCCTTTACCCGCGACTGGTCCAACAAGGAGGATGTGCGCCTCAGTGAAAAAGACATCAACGAGGTGAAGATCATGAACACGCATCTCCACCTCCTCGAAGCCTATACGAATTTTTATCGTGTCAGGCCGTTTGCTGCCCTGGGCGATGCGCTCAAGAATTGCATCCAGTTGTTTATTGACCATTTCTTCATTCCGGAAAACGGATCTATGCATATCTACTTCGATGAGGCCTGGAATCCAAAAGGAAATGACATCTCTTTCGGGCACAATATTGAAGCCAGCTGGCTGCTTTGGGAGGCCGTTGAGGTATTGGGCAATACCGACCTGCAAAAAAGGGTGGGCCAGGTCTGCATCCGGATGGCAGAAGCCGTCCTTGATTCAGCCGTGGATGCGGACGGGGGGGTCTTTTATGAGGCTGAGCCTTCCGGCATAAAGGACTTTGACAAGCACTGGTGGCCCCAGGCGGAGGCAGTAGTCGGGTTCTGGAATGCGTTTGAGATGACGGGTGAGCTCGAGTTTGAGGAAGCGAGCAGGCGATGCTGGACATTCATCAAGGGCAAACTGCTGGATCCCGAAAACGGCGAGTGGCACTGGCGGACAGACAGGAAGGGCGTCCCATACCTTTCCGAGGATAAGGCCGGGCCGTGGAAAGCGCCCTACCACAACGGGCGCATGTGCCTCGAAATGCTCCACAGGGTACACTAACCAATCGGAATTCGTTATCTTGGAGTAGTCCTGCGGTGAAAATCTATGCAACTGAATAAGGCACACACGTCCATCCTGCTTTTCCTGGTGTGGATCTGCTCCATATCTGCACAGGCTCCGGAGCTGTATCGTTTTGAGTCCCTTCCCCAGGAGATCGGGTTTGCCAATACCGGCGTCAATGATATCCTCGAGGATCATGAGGGTTTCCTGTGGCTGGCGACCTGGTCGGGCATTGCAAAATATGACGGATACACAGCGAAGATGTACCGCCAGATGCCGGACAACAGCAATGGCCTGAAAAGCAACAAGGTCACCCAGGTCTATGAGGATAGCGGGGAAAACCTCTGGATCGCCACCAACTATTCAGGGTTTTACCGCTATGACCGGGAGCAGGATGTGTTCATCCAGTATTGCAACGATCCCGAGGACCAGAACAGCCTGAGTGACGACAATGTGCTGGCCATATGTGAAGACCGGAATGGCATGCTCTGGATCGGCACGGAGCGCGGCCTCAACCGGTTCAATCCCGAATCGGGCCAGTTTATCGTATTTGAAAATGATCCCCGTGATAGCAGGAGCCTCAGCCATAATTTTGTGTATTCCATTGCCGAGACGCCTGACGGGTCGCTCTGGGTCGGAACAGAGGAAGGCCTGAACCGGATGGTCAGCCGGCACGGGCAGACATATTTCATCCATTATGAACTCATGCCGGAAGGAGCGCCTGAAGAAGAATACCTATCGCATAATTTCATCTTTAAGATCATCCCTTCAGCTTACGATGACAGCAAGATTTGGATCTGCACCAGCAACGGGTTGAAAGAGTTATTTTATTCCCCGGAAGACCTGGAGGCATACAGTTTTACTTATTACGGGCATTCCGCCAACCAGCCGGGGAGCCTTAGTCACCCTTTCATTCCGGATATCCTGGAAGAAGATGAGGCACGCATCTGGGTAGCCACTTACAACGGCCTCGACCTGCTTGACCTGGAAACAGGCGAGTCTGCCCATTTCAAGCCCGACCGCACCGACCCGCAGAGTATCAGCAGCAATGTGGTCATGTGCCTGGCCAAGGACAGGACGAACAACCTCTGGATCGGCTATGACCGGAGCATCAACAAGCTGAACCTCAATGCGAAGGCCTTCCGCAATATCCTGCCGAACCCTCAGACGGGCAATAATGTCATGTGCATGATCCCTTCAGGGAAAAGGGAAGGCATATGGGTGGGAACAAGGGGGGGCGGCCTGTGTTTCCTGCCTGAAGGCGTGGACGGATCTTTTAAAGGCCCGGGACAAAACTATACGTTCCGTACCGACCGGTTTCCTGAACAGGTCGACTTCATTTTCAGCCTGATGATTGACCGGGAAGGCTGGCTATGGCTGGCTACTGACGGCGCGGGCATCGTGCGCATCAGGGAATCCGATATCCCGGGTAAAAGCGCTCGGCTGAGCAGCTTTGAGCAGTTTAACCGGAGCAGTCAAATCAGCGGGGACTATGTCGTGTCCATGATCCAGTCCGTGGAAAATGATGTCTGGATCGGATACTGGGATAAAGGTCTGGACAGGTATGATCCCGAAACCGGAACGTTTGAGCAGTATGTCTTTACCTCTGACAGGTCGGTCAATTTTCAGGAATTTCCGATCGTGCATTTGCATGAGCTGATTGAGGACGGGCAGCCGTACCTGCTGCTGGGAACGAGGGGCGGAGGAATATATAAACTCAAATATGACAGGGACCGCAATGTGCTTGACCTCGTGACCCATTACAATGCACAGGGAAATGACGAGGGCCGCCTGAGCAACAATTTCGTGAATTGTTTCATGCTGGACCACCAAAACCGGCTCTGGGCAGGCACGGACAACGGGCTGAATGTGCTTGACCCCCGCACAGGTATCTGTACACGCTATTTTGAGCGGGACGGACTGAAGCACAGCATCATCCAGTCCATCCTTGAAGACCGGGACCACAAAATCTGGCTGAGCACCCAGGAAGGCATTTCAAGCCTTCAAATGGACGGTCAGAAAGGTTTGCAGGTCCGGAATTTTGATGCCTACGATGGCCTGCAGGATAACTTTTTCAACGATGATGCTGCAATCATGACAGATGAGGGATACCTGGTCTTTGGCGGGGTGAATGGCCTTTCTGTGTTCAAACCCGGGGATATCCATATGGATTCGATCCCCCCGAAGGTGGCCATCACGGATTTCAGGCTCTTCAATAAATCCGTCCCAATCGGGAATATGGAGAATGGCCGGACCATCCTTTCAAAGAATATTACAGAAACAGAAAGCATCGTCCTGTCGCACCGGGACAATGTGATCTCCATCGAATATACCGGGCTCCACTTCAACGAGCCCAGGAAGCTACAGTATGCACACCAGCTTGCCGGTTTTGACCCTGAGTGGGTCTACACGGATGCGAGCCAGCGGATTGCCCATTATACCAACCTGCCCTATGAAGAGTACATATTCAGGGTGAAGGCCTCAAACGGGGACGGGGTCTGGAGCGAAGTAAGGGAAATTGCGATTTGTGTCCGGCCGCCGTTCTGGCTTTCCGGTTGGGCATTCCTGGTGTATGGACTGGCAATTGCGGTCCTGGCATACCTGGGATTCCGGCTCATAAAGATGCGGGCAGAATTCAGGCACAGCCTTGAACTTGAACGCGTGGAAAGGGAAAAGCTTGAGGAGGTGAACAAAATGAAGCTTCAGTTCTTTACCAACATTTCGCATGAATTGCGCACCCCCCTTACGCTGATCATCAGCCCGCTCGAACAGTTGCTGCAAAGTGAAAAGGACCGGAAGCTTCATCGGTTGTATACCCGGATGCATTACAATGCCAACAGGTTGTTTACCATGATCAACCAGTTGCTGGATATCCGGAAAAGCGAGGCGGGCCTTATGAACCTGCATGTCGCAAAGGGGAATATCGTGGACTTTACAAAGGAAGTAACGGCTTCTTTCCAGAACATGGCCAAGCAGCGGAAGATCAGGCTGAAATTTTCATCGGATGCCGAAGCGATTGAGGCCTGGTTTGACCATGACGAGATGGAAAAGGTTCTCTTCAACCTGATCTCGAATGCATTCAAGTTTACGCGGGACAAGGGAAAGATCCATGTCCACGTCAGCCAGCCCGGACCTGTCCGGATCAGTATTTCGGATACAGGCATCGGGATTCCTGCAGACCAATTGCCCAACATCTTTGAGCGCTTTTACCAGGTCGAGGAAGGCGAGGAATGGGTCCGAAAAAGCGGTACCGGGATCGGCCTCTCACTCGCAAAGACGATTATGGAAAAGCACCACGGAAGTATCGATGTGGAAAGCGAGGAGGGTGTGGGCACGACATTCCGGATCAACCTGCCTGTTGGAAAGGATCATTTTACTTCACAGGAACTCTCTCCGGGGGAGAAAGTCGTCTCTTCGCTGCCTGCTTACAACATGCTCAGGCCCGTAGAGGCAGAAACGGCCGACAAGACAGAAACGACAACAGCAAACGGGAAGGGCCAGCCATCCAAGCCATTGATCCTCCTGGTGGAGGACAACCCGGATGTGCGGGCTTACCTGCGCGAAAACCTCGAGACGGATTATCGCATCAGCGAGGCTGCCGATGGGAAAGAGGGACTGGACAAAGCCCTGGCAGATCCGCCGGACCTGATCATTGCCGATATCGCCATGCCGCGCATGGACGGGATTGAAATGACCCGGCATGTCAAGACGAACATCGATACGAGCCATGTCCCCGTCATCCTGTTGACCGCGCGCACATCACTCGTCTTCAAGGTGGACGGCCTGGAAACCGGGGCAGACGACTATGTCACCAAACCGTTCCACATGCGCCTGCTGCTGGCCAGGGTGAAAAACCTCATCGCCAGCCGGCAATCGCTAAAGGAGCACTTTGCCAAGTCATATGACCTCAGTCCTAGCGGGGTTGTGCTCAATTCACTGGATGAGCAGCTGCTTTCCCAGATGAAGACCGTCATCGAGAGGCACATCGACGACAGCGATTTTTCTGTTGACCAGTTGGCGAAGGCCCTCAACATGAGCCGGGCCAAGCAGTACCGCAAGATCAAATCCCTGACCGGCCAGTCACCCAACCAGGTGATCCGCGGGTTCAGGCTCAAACGGGCGGCGCAACTGATCGAGACAGGTCAATACAACATCTCGGATGTTGCCTACATGATCGGCTATAATGATGTAAAATCATTCCGCGAACAGTTCAGGAAGGAGTTTGGCGTCAACCCTTCCGAGTTCGAATTGCATGAGTAACCCCGCTGGCCCCTCTTTTTGATTCAAACACCCCCAGCCATTCCCGGTCCAGGCATTAAGTTTATTCCTGATCGAATCCACCACACCCAAATGTGCCTATTGATCATTGAAACCGAGTGCCATGAAAATCCTGATCTCCCTGATTACTCTTTCTGTTTGCCTGCTTGGCGTCACCGCTGTTCCCGGGCAGGCGCACATCTTTGAAACCGGGCAAGCTGACTGGTGGAACGAAAAGCCGGTGACAACCTATACGTATGCCGGTTTGGAGGACCCGCTCCCTGCCATTCGGGTCGAAGGCAACCGGTTCATCAATGACCGCGGTGAAGTTGTCCTGTATAAGGGGCTATCCATTTCCGACCCGGACAAGATCGAAAAGGACGGGCATTGGGGGAAAAGGCATTTTGAGGTCATCCGGGGCTGGGGCGCCAATATCGTGCGCATCCCCGTCCATCCCGTATCGGTCCGCCAGCGCGGGTTTCCTGAATACATAAAGCTGTTGGACCAGGCTGTCGACTGGTGTACAGACTTGGGGATGTATGTGATCATCGATTGGCACAGCATCGGCAACCTGCATATGGAAATGTTCCAGGCGGACATGTACGAAACCTCGAAACGGGAAACGCTGTATTTCTGGAAAAAGATCGCAGCCCGTTACAAGGGCAATACGACCGTTGCCTTTTATGAAGTGTATAACGAGCCAACGGTGTACAACGGGACGCTGGGCAAATGCACCTGGGCCGAGCTGAAAGTTATCCTGGAGGATATCATCGATGTGATCTATGCCCATGACCCGGAAGTCATTCCCCTGGTTGGCGGGTTCAACTGGGCGTATGACCTGCGTGATATGGCATATCACCCCATTGCGCGTGAGGGCGTGGCTTATGTGACGCACCCATACCCGGGCAAATGCACCCCTCCGCGTGAACCCCACTGGGAGGCGCATTTCGGGTTCCTGGCGGACAGGTACCCGATCATTGCGACAGAGCTTGGCTATTTCTTTGAGGGCGAACACCACCTGATCGATGACGGTTCATACCGGGATGCGATCGTTCAGTATCTTGAGCAAAAGGGCATCTCGTGGTGTGTCTGGGTATTCGATCCTGACTGGGTGCCCCAGATGATCAAAAATTACGATTACGAGCCTACCCACCAGGGGGCTTTTTTCAGGGATGTGATGCAGGGCAACTCCGATGACAAGGAATGAATCCATGAAACTTTTTTATCACCATAGCACATTTACAATTACATGAAGGCAATTTTTCACACCATGGCAGCAGGCTTGTTTCTATTCCTTATTGGTTCATGCGGGGTATCCCGCCAACCCGGCACATCAGCTGAACGGGAAGCTAGGCCTGCGGATATCTACGAACCCGACAATACCATTACACTGGCAGATCACCTGCGGCGGGTATCCGGCGTGCAGGTCCAGGGGAACGGGCCGAATGCCACAATTACCATCAGGGGAAGGACCTCGATTTACGGGAACAACGAGCCGTTGTTTGTGATCAATGGGCAGCCGGTCACAGGCGGATTTCAGGAGGTATCACAACTGGTGCCTGTACAGGAGATCAAGGCCATCAGGGTACTGAAAAACCCGGATGAACTCGGTATCTATGGGGTGCGCGGGGCCAATGGTGTGATTGAGATCGATTTGAAGAAGGATTAGGAGAGGCTTGATTGAGCTGCTTTAGAGGACAATCATTTTTTCCACCCCCTTTTTTTTGCCCTGTCTCCAGTTGAACAGGTAAATGCCATTTGGCAGCTTGTTTATCGAAATATGGTCTTGCCCATCATAAATCCCTGCTTGAAGCTTCTGCCCTGAAAGGTCATGCAACTGCCAATGGATGGGATTCAATCCCTCACTTTCCAGGAATACAAGGTCATTTGCCGGATTGGGATAAATGGTGATTCTGCCGGATCGAACCGGTTCTTCCACATGTGTGAAAATACCGCCCTCATTGATCAATGCGGTGTC
>JARQTN010000005.1 GCA_029976695.1 Lewinellaceae bacterium | reverse complement strand
GAACCCGGAGGAGGGTTTTATGAATTATTCACGGGTTTGCCGCTTAATGTCAATGAGTATGACACTACCCAGATCAACTTGTATATGGACATCTTTGAGCCAACCGGTGACACGCTTGCCAAGCGGCCTGTGATCATTATCTGTTTTGGCGGTGGGTTCCTGGCCGGGAGCAAGGATCACTGGAGCATCAGGCTGCTCTGCCAGGACCTGGCCCGAAGAGGGTATGTGACAGCTGCGATCGACTACAGGCTGGGGATGAATGTATTTGACAGCGACCTTGCCCAGCGTGCGGTATACCGCGGCATCCAGGATGGCCGGTCAGCGGTACGTTTTTTCCGCGCGGATGCTGACGGGGCAAACCAGTTCCGTGCGGATCCGAATCATATTTATATTGGCGGACACAGTGCGGGGGCTTTTGTCGCATTGCACAATGCCTACCTTGAGGAAGAAGCGGAACGTCCCATCTCAACCTACCAATGGATACAGGACGGTCAGCCTGTTCCAGACCAGGAATGCCTGGACTGTGCGGGCAACAACCAGTCATTCAGTGGACACGCAAATGCCATTTTCAGCCTGGCGGGTGCTCTTGGATACCCGGATTTCATTGATACATCATCTGATCCGTCCGCTGTATTATTTCACAGTACAGATGATGACACGGTCCCATATGATTCCGGGGAGCCATTTGGAAGTATAAGCGGTTTCATTCTTGGCTCAGACCTTCCATTTGTTTACGGCAGCCTTCCGATCTCGCTGAGGGCGGATACAGTGGGCCTTCCTTATCATTTCTACTCCTATACCAGCCGGGGGCATGGCGTACATGAAAACGGCAATACTGAACTCTACCCCGATATTGTGCCAGGCATTTCGGACTGGTTTTTCGGGCAGGAACTTAAACCCGGGGATGACACAATCACCGGCAGGCAAATCGTCTGCTCTACCAGTGCGGAACAAACATATGCACTGCCTGATTCAGAAAGCACATACTTTGACTGGTCGGTTACCGGGGGAACATTTGTTCTCATGCAACCTGAACATCCACAGGTGACTGTTCTCTGGGATGCCGAAGCGCCCGTCCATTCCCTCAGGGTTGTCCCCTACAGCCGTCTCGATGCGCGGGGTGATACACTGACCCTTGATATTCAACTGATACAAAACCAGTCCAACACTTTTATCGCTGTAAGTGAAATATGGGAATCGGCGGCCAACTGGTCTTTGGGGCATATCCCAAACCAGTGCGAAGATGTTGAAATGCCGGACCAGGCTTCTCCATCGGACGTGACGATTTCTTCAGAAACGGCCATCCATTCCCTGGTGATCGGAACAAATTTGAACCTCAGTATCGAAAACTCTGCGAACCTGTTGATCCATCAACAAGTTCTTTCTCCGGAAACACCCGCACTGACATTGCGCGGCACAATACGAAATCTGGGAAATATGCGTGTTGCTAGTGACAGTCCGGGACGTGAAATTCATATTTCAAAAGGAGCCTGGCTTGAAAACAGGAATGTGATGCGTGTCGGGAATCCTCCTGAATGATTGGACAACGACAATACCCTGCCGTCTCCGGATATGTCCGGTTCACTGATTTACCTGTCCAAATATTCATGGAATTCTTTAATTTGAAACAAATTTCAAGGCATGGATCAAGTTGCAGGGGATCATGAATTTCAATACCGGATCAGGCCTCGTTTTCACGTTGAAACAAAGTTTTCCGCAGCACAACTGAAGCAGAAGATCGAAGCACAACTGAATACCGAGAATGCCTTGATCACTGGTTGGGTGGATGCACATTACGCCAAGTTGTCCATTCCCCATGCCAACCAGCATTACTGGTCGCCCTATCTTTCCCTCTCATTTGAGGAAATTGAAGGGGGCACGATGATCAGGGGCCGATACGGCCCGAGGCAGACTGTTTGGACAATGTTTGTTTTCTTTTACGCATTTATCGGATTTGCGGTCATGATCATCCTGATCCTCGGGACTTCGTACATGTCCCTCGGGAAGTCAGGTGCGATTCTCTGGCTCGTTCCTGTTTTAGTCGTGATTTTCCTGACCCTCTACCTGGTCTCCTATTTCGGACAAAAACTCGGTCACGACCAGATGGTCACACTGCATCATTTTATGGAAAAATGCCTGGGTCAGGAGATCACGGATGATTAAATAAATGAGGTTTGGTAATGGATTCATCATGCATGAAAAAAGAAACCTCACCATGCGCATCCTCGGCTACCTCTTCTTGTTCGGTGGCGTAGTCCGCCTGTTTGCGGATGAAAACCTGTTTGAACTATTCTACATGCAGGATGCATGGACCGATCATCCCTATTTCATCTACATCTATCGTGTGCTTGGAGCTTTTGTGATCCTTACGGGTTTGCTGATCATCCGGATATCCCGGGATCCTGCGATGCACAGGGAAATCATGTACATGCTGATGTGGGGTTTTCTTGTGATCGGGGGCGTGATGCTTGTGACGGGGATCCTGGCAGATCTGCCAATCTACCTGTTTGCGCTGGACGCACTTTTTGTCTTTATCCTGGCTATTCTATTTGATCGCTGGAGGAAACAGGCAAACTGACCTCACAATTTCACCGGCCGGTCAGAGTTTGATATCGAACTTCATATCCATGTTCACCGCATAATAATTTATCCCAAATATGCCGGGAGTTCGCTATTTTGACCCCGCTTAACCAACCACCCCTTTTCCCAATGTCTACCCAACACTGGAGCAGCAGGGTTTCATTTATCATCACCACAGCGGCATTTGCCGTAGGGTTGGGGAATATCTGGCGTTTTCCGTATGTCGCCGGTGAAAGTGGTGGCGGAGCCTTCCTGCTCGTTTACCTGGTCCTTGTACTTCTCGTCGGGATCCCCATCCTTGTCGTAGAGATCGGACTGGGCAGGATGGCCCGGACGACCCCGCTGATCGGGTATGGAATACTCAGCGGGTTTCGTGCATGGAATGGCCTTGGGTGGCTTGGGCTGTTGGGGATCTACCTGATCATGTGTTTTTACGTGATGATCATGGCATGGGTGGTCATGTACGGGTATGCCTGTCTGCGGGGTGAATTGGCAAACCTGTCGCCGGATCTACTCCCGGACAAGTTTATGGAGGTGGCATCGGACCATCTCGTTGTCTTCCTTGTCATCGCCGGTATCGTGATTGCAGGCATTTCGATCGTCAGCCGCGGGCTTCAATCCGGACTTGAGAAATATTCCCGATACATGATGATCGGCCTTGTTGTCATCATCCTGGCTTTTGCCGTTTGGGCGGCTTCATTGCCTGGTGCGATGCAGGGATATGCGTGGTTTCTGATGCCGGATTTTGCAAAAATTGATTTTAGCATGATCGTCAGTGCATTGGGCCAGCTCTTTTTTTCGATCGGGGTGGGGATGAGTGTCGGGTTTGTTTTTGGTAGTTATACAAGTGAGAAGGACAACCTGATTTCCAGTGCAGCCTGGATTGTGTTTGCAGATTCTGCCATTGCGATCCTGGGCGGATTGATGCTCTTTCCCATTATTTTCAGCTTCGGCCTTTCCCCCGATTCGGGTCCAAACCTGGTTTTTGTTACGATGTCCGCGGTATTCAGCCAGCTCGAGTATGGAAACATCCTGGGTGCTGTCTTCTTCCTCCTGCTTTTTCTTGCCGGGTTTACCACACTGATCTCCTCGCTTCAGGCAATCCAGGATTCCCTGGCTGATCGTTTTCACATTTCTTCACGGATTACGCTGCCCCTGATCGGGATCCTGATCTTGATCGGGTCAATCCCGGTCGTTTTTTCATATGCCGATGTTCCGGTCCGCATTTTCGGCGTGCGGGTGTTTGATTTTGTGGATTTTCTGACAAACCATGTGCTGCTGCCAATCGGCGGTTTATTGGTGGTCCTGTTTGGTGGCTGGGTGGTTGGGGTAAGGAAGCTGTTTGATCATCTTGAGATCGGTGGGCAACCGATCCGACAGGGCATGTTCTGGAGGATCCTGATCCAGTGGCTGATCCCGGTTTCCGTCATGATCATCTTCATCAATGGCGTGACGTAATGCATTAACTAAAGAAATGATATGGCTAAAAAATATGATTTCCTGGTTGTGGGTGGTGGGATTTTTGGCATCTCGGCTGCCATCGAACTGGCCAGGCGCAAGCACAGTGTCGGGCTGATCAACCCGGATTCCATCCCGCATCACCTTGCGGCTTCGACAGATATCTCCAAAGCTGTGCGGATGGAGTATGGTCCAGACAGGGAATATGCTGAAATGGCTGAAATAAGCATCCGCCGGTGGAGGGAATGGAATGCCTTTTTCTCCGATACGCTCTATCACGAAACAGGCTTCCTGATGCTGTGCCGCAAACCCCTGAAGAGTGTGGATCAGCAATATGAATTGAAGAGCATTGAGACAGTTGGGGAAATGGGATATGCGCATGAGCACCTGGACAAGCAGCAGTTGAAGGCAAGGTACCCGGTTGTGCATACTGAATGTTTTCCGGAAGCAGCATTCAACCCGGTCGGAGGATTCGCAGAATCCAGTCGGATCATTGAAAAACTGGCCACTTATGCTGCTTCTATCGGTGTGAAGATTCATGAAGGGCAAACTGCCGAATTTCTCGGGATAACCCATGGCCGGCTTGAAAGCATCCGCACAAGGGAAGGGCATCAATTCACATTCGGTCATGCGATCATCGCTGCCGGGGCGCATACGCCCGAGCTCATACCCGACCTGAAGCCGTATATCCGGGCTACGGGGCATCCAGTGTTTTGGGTCAGACCGGCGGATACGGTCCCTTTCATGTCCGGCAATTTTCCGGTATTTACGGCGGATATCGCACATACCGGCTGGTACGGCTTTCCGGCATTGCCGTCTTCGGGCGTGGTCAAATTCGGGAAACATGCGCAAGGGCTGACGCTCCACCCTGAGCGGGATGAACGCCGTGTAACGGACAGTGAGGTTGCTGATTTTCGAAGTTTTCTCAAAGAAAGTTTCCCGGTTCTTGCCAATGCCCCCGTGGTGTATACGCGCCGGTGCCTGTATACGGATACACTCGACGGGCATTTCTGGATAGACCGGCATCCTGATATCGGGAATCTGACCATTTCCACCGGCGGCAGCGGGCATGGTTTTAAAATGGGTCCGGTGATCGGGGAGATGACCGCAGATGTGGCAGAGGGTGGCAAGCACAACTTTTCAGACAGGTACAGCTGGCGGCACCTGGAAGCAAACGGGAGCACGGCCGATGCGGCCCGGCACATGCAATAGCATGCTCAATCAGACAGATTGGGAGTATGTTTGAAACATACGTTTCAACCTTGCTATTTGGTCCGTAATGAATCACGAAAAACATTCCTTGCCCCTGCTCTGCAGGACCGAATTTACCCCTTTTCTTTTGCCTTTTTGACTCACTGGCTCCGCTATTTCCTGTCGGAAGTTTGTTTTACGCAGACCGATCTAAACCATATTTTCTTCCAAGTACCGCATGCGTTAAAAATGTGCAAAAGTTGTGTAAAACTATTTCAGATATTGAGGGCCGAAAATTTGCATAGTCACTGATATTAAAGATATTTGTAATCTGTTCGCTAAAACAAAGGCCATGGAAACCAACGTCGCAACCCAAACCCATTCAGGAACAAAAAGGCCCGTCCAGCAGGTTATTTTTGACATGAAACCCAACCATGAAGAGTTGACTAAATACACCTACAGCGAGGCGTATGAAAAGTCCCTTGAATACTTTAACGGCGATGATCTTGCAGCTTCCGTTTGGGTCAACAAGTATGCGCTCAAGGATTCTGATGGCCACTTCTATGAGCTGACCCCGGATGATATGCATCGCCGCATGGCCAGGGAAATCGCCCGTATCGAGCAGAAATATCCTAATCCGATGCCGGAGGAGAAAGTGTACCAACTGCTGAAGGATTTTACATACCTCGTGCCACAGGGAGGATCCATGTCCGGGATTGGCAACGGGTTTCAGATCTCTTCACTTTCAAATTGTTTTGTGATCGGCAACCATGCGGACTCGTACGGTGGGATCATGCGGACGGACGAAGAACAGATCCAGCTGATGAAACGCCGCGGGGGCGTGGGGCATGACCTTTCCCATATCCGCCCGATCGGAACGGCTGTGAAGAATTCTGCGCTGACTTCAACCGGGGTTGTTCCGTTCATGGAAAGATTTTCCAACAGTACAAGGGAAGTTGCACAAGGAGGACGCCGCGGAGCACTGATGCTTTCCATGAGCATGCGACACCCGGATATCTCCGACTTTATCGATGCAAAACTGGAAACGAATAAAATTACAGGGGCCAATGTCTCCGTGAAGATTGATGATGCCTTTATGGAGGCAGTTACTCAAAATGGTGAGTATACACATGCATTTCCCGTAGACAGCCCGAATCCCGACACGACCAAAAAGATCGAAGCGCGCGAATTGTGGAGTAAACTGGTCCACAATGCCTGGAAATCCGCCGAGCCGGGTATCCTTTTCTGGGATACCATCTCACGGGAGTCCGTGGCAGATTGCTATACAGACCTTGGCTTTGAAACCGTTTCCACCAATCCATGCGGTGAAATTCCGCTGTGTCCTTATGATAGTTGCCGCCTGCTCGCGATCAACCTCTACAGCTATGTGGACAAGCCATGGACAGCAGATGCCACTTTCGATTTTGCCCTGTTCCGCGAACATGCACGGATGGCCCAGCGCGTGATGGATGATATCATTGATCTTGAAATTGAGAAAATCGATGCGATCCTCGTCAAGATCGAAGCAGATCCGGAAGCAGAGGAAATCAAATTCACCGAAAGGAACCTATGGCAGAAAATTCGCAGGAAATGCGTGGAAGGCCGGCGTACAGGTATCGGGATCACTGCTGAAGGAGACATGCTCGCATCACTTGCCTACCAGTATGGATCCGATGAAAGCATCGACTTTTCTGTGAAAGTTCACCAGGCCTTGGCACTGGGCGTCTACCAGGGATCAATCGACCTGGCAAAAGAAAGGGGCGCGTTCCCGATTTATGATACAGAGCGCGAATTGAATAACCCATTCATCATCAGGCTGAAGGAAGCCGATCAGAGGATGTATGATGAAATGATGGAAGTGGGCCGCCGGAACATTGCTTTGCTGACCATCGCGCCGACCGGTTCGACCAGTATCATGACACAGACATCATCGGGGATAGAACCTGTTTTCCGGGTATCCTACAAACGGAGAAAGAAAATCAATCCGAATGACCCCCATACGGTGACAAGTTTTGTGGACCAAAATGGTGACCACTGGGAAGAATATAATGTGCTGCACCACAAGTTTGCAGACTGGCTGGAATTGCAGGGAGTGGACCGCGAAACCGCACTTCATATGCCCCAGGATGAACTGAATGCCTGGATCGAGAAGTCTCCCTATCACCGTGCCACAGCAAATGACATTGACTGGGTGCAGAAAGTGAAAATGCAGGGGGCAATCCAGAAATGGGTGGACCATTCCATCAGTGTGACGGTCAATTTGCCCAATGAGGTCACAGAAGATCTTGTCAACGAACTCATGATCACGGCCTGGAAAAGCGGTTGTAAGGGAATTACCATTTACCGGGATGGCTGCCGGGACGGTGTCCTGATCTCGAGTGACGAGAAAAAGGATAAAAAGACGAAGGAAAACCCGGTAAGCCTTCATGATTTTCACGTCAATCATTCGCCCAAAAGGCCCGAGCGCCTGGAGGTCGAGATCATCCGGTTTAACAACCACCATGAAAAATGGATCGCCGTCGTTGGCCTCCTGGATGGCAAACCGTATGAAATATTTACAGGGAAAGCAGAAGATACTTTCCTGCTGCCAAAATATGTGGATACAGGCTGGGTGATCAAGGTAAAGAACGGCGAAGGAAAAAACAGGTATGACTTTCAGTATGTAGACAAGGATGGATACAAAGTGACGATCGAGGGGTTGTCCCGGTCATTCAACCGGGAATTCTGGAATTATGCCAAGCTGATTTCCGGCGTGCTCAGGCACGGCATGCCGCTCCCGTATGTGGTAGATCTCATCTCTCGCTTGCAATACGAAAACGAACAAATCAATTCATGGGCCAATGGCGTGACACGCGCTTTGAAAAAATTCATCCCGGACGGCACCCCCGCAGTCAAAGAGATCTGTGAAGGCTGTGGTGAACATGGAGGGTTAAGCTACGTAGAAGGCTGCCTGATCTGCAATAACTGCGGATTTTCACGCTGCGGATAATATTTCAAATTGGTTCGCCGGGTGACGAAAATCATCTGCAAGTTGGCACGATTTTGTACGCGTTAATCGACAGGACAAGTATTTTTATCCTATCTTTCAGGATGTAATACCCTGAGGATTCGTGAATTATACTCCTTGCCCATGAAAAACTTCTACAATTTCCGTAAGCTATCCCCCCTTTTGATTTTAGCCATGTTCTGGTGTATTTCAACAAATGCACAGGAAAACAGGACCTATGACGGGTACGGCAATAACCTCACCTATGAGAGCTGGGGCGCAAAAGGAACGAATGTCAGGCTGATGACGCCAGTTGGCTTCGCAGACCTGATCTCTGCTCCTGCCGGCCCGGACAGGCTCAACCCGCGTGTCATCAGCAATATGATCTTTGATCAGGAAGGCGTGATACATGACTGGATGGGCCTCAGTGATTTTGCCTGGTTATGGGGACAATTTATCGACCATGACATCACTTTCGGCCCTGAAGACCCAAACCAGCCGATGTCCATCAAGATTCCTGCTGGTGATCCGTATTTTGACCCTGACAGTACGGGGGTTGTTACCATCCATACGTCGCGGTCAGTCTATGATCCCAATACCGGGGATGGGGTGTACAACCCGAGGCGCTTTCCGAATGAGATTTCGGCTTTTATCGACGGTTCCGCTGTTTACGGCTCAGACCAGGAAAGGGCTTTCCAACTCCGGTCATTTGTAGGTGGAAAACTCAGGGTCTCCAAAGGGAATTTCCTGCCGTACAATACCTATTCTGGTGAATATGATGCACCTGTGGATCCAGGAGCACCTGAGATGGCAATGAACAGCCCCTATATCACAAAATGGTATGTCGCCGGCGATGTACGGGCGAACGAAAATATCCTGCTTACTGCCATGCATACACTTTTTGTCAGGGAACACAACCGTGTGGCAGAAGAGGTCCAGGCGGAGCACCCGGACTGGAATGATGAGCAGGTTTACCAAAAAGCAAGGAAAATCGTTGGTGGTATCATCCAGGCGATCGTGTACGAAGAATGGTTGCCTACAATGGGTGTGGAATTGCCTCCTTACCAGGGCTACGATCCTGCTGTCAACCCCGGGATCATGAATGTCTTTGCCATGGCTGCATACAGGTATGGCCATACCATGATCAACAGCAACATCATGCTGATGACAAACCACGGACACCTGATGCCAAACGGCAACCTGACACTTCGACAGGCATTTTTCAATCCGCCCATGCTTGAAACATGCGGGGGGATCGTGCCAATTTTCAACGGTGCAGCTGCCCAGGTGGAACAGAATTTCGATACCAAAATAATTACGGACCTGAGGAACTTCCTCTTCGGCCCTCCAGGAGCTGGGGGACTTGACCTGGCAGCATTGAATATCAACCGGGGAAGGGAGCGCGGATTGCCTGATTACAATACAGTGCGAATCGCATTTGGCCTATCCTATAAATCTGATTTCGATGAGATCACATCCAATCCGGAATTGGCCAATGTCCTTCAGGAAGTGTATGGGACAGTTGATGACATTGATCCCTGGGTCGGCTTTTTGTCGGAAGACCACATGCCGAATAGTCTGTTTGGAGAAACGGTTTTGACCCTGATGACGCGGCAGTTCAGAAATATCCGTGACGGGGACCGCTTTTACTATGAAAACGATTCAGGCCTGACTTCTGAGGAAAAATCCGAGATTAAAAAAACCAGGCTTTCTCATGTGATTCGTCGAAATACGGATGTCATGGGTATCCAGGATAATGTATTTGTCGCACAGGATCACCCGCATATGGAAGATTTTGTGATCGCAGGTCATCCGATCCAGGAGCTCAGTGTATTTCCAAACCCGGGGCAAGAACACTTTTCTTTGAATGTCCAGGTGGATGAGTCCACGGATGGTGAACTTGAAGTGTTCAATGCACTTGGAAACCGGATTCTGCACCACAACCTCCACTTTTACCGTGGTAACCAGACGATCCCATTCAGTATAGGAAGGGAATTTCCGGGTGGCCAGTACTTTGTTCGCCTGACGATCGGGGAACGTGTTGAGCAGCTGCCTTTGATCAAACTGGATTA
>JARQTN010000004.1 GCA_029976695.1 Lewinellaceae bacterium | reverse complement strand
GCTGACATGCTGATGCATCGTCAGTTGAATGCTGACATGCTGATGCATCGTCAGTAGGCTTCCATCTGGAGCGACTGCCTGTAATCTTTTGATCCTGTCGATCCTGATTGATCCTGATGGATTCCCTTATGCTTGGATTCTTTGATCTTTCCTCTTTTATTCAGGAATGATTGCCCTCGCGATAGCTATCGGTTTCAACCAACGGAACCCTGGCCGCCCAAAAGATCGGGCTTTCAGCCCATTTCCTTGCATTGATTACAGGTACATTAGCTTTAGAGCTTTCTGGTTATTGATCAATTGCCATTTGGAACTTAATTGGATCCTTCAGGAATTGTACCTTGTTCCTTTTTATCCGACTGGCTGGTTAAAGAAGATCTACATCCTGGCATGATCAGCAGATAAGAGCATCCTTTCTCCTCAGTAAAATTGTCCTGCCTTTCAACTGGATTTCAGTGCCGAAACTTAAATTTCAAATACCTTTGCAATCATGTCAGAACCAGTAAGAGAAAGAAATACCAAAATCCAGCTAGAACTTCTCTGGTGGAGCTTTACAATCATCCTTGCCTTCGCGGTGATCTTCCCCATCTTGCGCAATGTGCCGGCATTTCCATTTATCAGGCTGAATGCACTTTTAATCATTATCGGGGTCACTTTTGCACGCTATATTTTTCTCCTGAAACATAGCTTGATTGCCCGCAAATCAAAATGGAAAATGGTTGTGATTGCAATCAGTACAATCCTTGTATTCACCCTGATAACCAGTATCGGTAATTTTAATAGTTATTTGAAGGAGGAGGGTTTGCAGGGCTTGCTCGATCACCTTCCTTTCGACCAACAATTGTCCATGCTGAGGTATATGAAGAATGAAATGATCTTTTTTGGTGTATTCGCCGTTTTAGGTGCGATATTTTTACCCATTCGTCTTGTCATTTCATTATGGCGTACCCGAAATACCAATAAAGTCTGATTCACCAAAGAAAAACCTACATCCAATGTCTATAGTCAATGAATTCAATGCGTATCGCGAAAAAATGAATGATGTGATCCTTTCCGAGGAGAACAAGGTGTTAAAGCGCTTTTTCAGCCTTGATCACCAGGCCTACGGTGATGGGGCACTCGATCGGAAGACAAAGGAATTGTTGGGACTTGTTGCAAGCATGGTTTTGCGGTGCGATGATTGTATCAAATATCACCTGGGCACTTGTCATGAACTGGGTGTATCAAAGGAAGAGGTTTACGAGGTTTTTGCAATCGCAAATCTTGTTGGGGGGTCGATCTGCATCCCGCATACAAGAAGGGCTGCAGAGTACTGGGAAGCCTTGTCAGGGAATGAACCTCCTATTTGATGGTGAACAGGACTTTCAGGAAATTCCTGAATTCCCCTGTGAGGATGTGAACCCTGACCTTGGAAAATTCAACACCTTCACGGAGCTTCACCTTTACCGGTAGAATTCGAGCGTTTTTCATCCTGCTTAACAGATAAATAAATTCAAGGTCGAAAAGATACCTGTCTATTTGTGTCTGCAGAAAGACGGGTTTAATCGCTTTCGTAAATCCTTTTAGTCCTCCCTGGGTATCAGAAATTTTCAGGCCCAAAAGGATCGCATTCAGTCTTTTCAGGAAATGGGATATCCATCGTCTTGAAGCCGGGAGGCTGCTGTAGTATGATTCGTCCCTTGAGCCGATAACGGCATCGTAACGGCCTGTAACCAGTTTTTCAATGATGGCCACAACACTTTCGTTTGTATAGGGGAAATCGATGTCTGTGTAGACGATAAAATCTGAGTCTGCAGCTTCAACTCCTTTTCTCAGGGCATATCCCTTGCCCCTGTTTTTCTTGTATTCGATCCATTGGATCTCGGGGAGGTTTGTTCTGAGGTAATCGCAGCCAGTGCGCATGTTTGCTGATGTGGATCCGTCATTGACGATGATCATTGACAGTTTTCCAAGGTGCCGGCATTCGGATTTGAGTTCATTGAACCTGGAAATGACATTCTCAGCCCAACCATCGATCGGGTTGAATACGGGTAACACAATATGAATATTCTTCTTGACGATCTGTTTTGCCATATAAACGATAGCAAAAATAGGTGAAAGAAGGGAGAAAGGAGTTCCGCAGTTTGCCGGGGAGCGTGCCTTTCCATTCCTTTTTCCCTGCCGGAAAGATGCTCATATATCAGTTATTTCTATATTTTTGAAGTTCCCTAAAACTGCCATGATGAGTCCGGACCAATCATATCTTCAAAATCTGAATTCTGTCCAGCGAAAGGCTGTCCAGCACATCGATGGGCCTGTCATGGTCATTGCTGGCCCCGGATCGGGAAAGACAAGGGTTTTGACCTACCGGATCGCCTATTTGCTCCAAAACCAGATCCCTCCATATCAAATCCTGGCCCTGACGTTCACAAACAAGGCTGCACGTGAAATGAAAGAAAGGATCGGGAAACTTGTAGGTGAAGCCTCTGACAGGGTTTGGGCAGGCACATTCCATTCGATTTTTGCCCGCATCCTCAGGGTGGAAGCTGAAAAAATCGGGTACCCTTCTGCTTTTACAATTTATGACAGGGATGACTCGAGAAGCTTGCTCTCTGATATTATCCGGGATTTGAAACTGGACAAGAAGAAATACAATATCGGAGCGCTGATTTCCCGGATCTCATCTGCCAAATCAAACCTGATCACCCCGGAAAGATACCTGCAGGATGAAGAATTGCTGGAGTATGACAAAGCCAGCCAGCGGCCACTCACACACCTGGTCTATAAAAGATATACCGAACGTTGCTATGCTGCTGGAGCCATGGATTTTGACGATCTCTTGCTGCAGATGTTCAGATTGCTCTATACCAATGTGGAGAATGTGCGTGAAAAATACCAGCAAAAGTTCAGGCATGTGCTAGTGGATGAGTTTCAGGATACAAACCATTTGCAGTACCAGATCATCAAACTGCTGGTAAGATATCCCGGCAGTGCGGAAAATGTATGTGTTGTCGGCGATGATGCACAAAGTATCTATTCATTTCGCGGGGCCACGATCGAGAATATCCTCCAGTTTGAGCAGGACTTCGCACAAACAGCGACCTACAAACTGGAACAGAATTATCGCTCCACGAAACCTATTGTGAGTGCCGCAAACCAGGTGATCACCTTTAACAAAAAGCAGATCCAGAAAGAGATCTGGACAGAGGAAGAAGGCGAGCACAAGATCAGGCTACTCAAGGCAATTTCTGATTCCGATGAGGGCAGGCTGGTCTCCAATGCCATTGTGGAATATAAGAACAGGTATCACCTGGCAAACCGGGATATTGCGATCCTGTACAGGACCAATGCACAGTCGCGCGTATTTGAGGAGAGCCTGAGGCGCAATAACCTGCACTATCGTGTTTTTGGCGGACTCTCCTTTTACCAACGCAAGGAAGTAAAAGATTTGCTTGCTTACATGCGGCTGGCAGTGAATCCAAAGGATGATGAGGCATTCAAAAGGATTGTCAATTATCCACGGCGGGGCATTGGAAAAACCACGATCAATAAAATCACGGATCGTGCGAACAGTGAAGGGAAGTCGATCTGGGAAGTGGTGAATGAAGGCAACGTTCCCTCAAGAGCTGCGCAATCCCTGGAAGAATTCCTCAGGTTGATGCGACAAGTGCAATCCAGGGCTTCCGGTTCATCAGCATATGACGCTGCCATTTTCATAGCAAAGAAGTCCGGGATCTATGATCTGCTGAAAGAAGATAATACAATCGAGGGAAGGGCACGGATGGAAAATGTAAATGCTTTGCTGGATGGGATCAAGGCATTTATCGAGGATGATGAATTATCTCCCCAGACTGAAAATGCACCGGATAAATCACTTGCCAGCTATATCCAGAATATTGCACTCCTTACTGACCTCGATGAAGAAACGAGTGGCCAGGATTACATCTCCCTGATGTCAGCTCACGCTGCAAAAGGCCTTGAGTTCAAGGCAGTGTTTGTGGTCGGTCTTGAGGAAAACCTGTTTCCCTCTTTCCTTTCTCAGGGCTCACCGGATCAGCTCGATGAGGAAAGGAGGCTGTTTTATGTCGCGATCACACGGGCAGAACAGTATCTCACATTATCGTATGCAAAAAGCCGATACCAGTACGGACAGATCAGATATAACGATCCAAGCCGGTTTCTCGAAGAAATCAATGAAGATCTCTTTGAATCAAGTTCCTCTATCCGGGAAAGGCCTTCGTTTCCAAAACCAAAGATCCTTGGCGGATTGCGCAAAAAAACTGTCCGCAGGAAGCCGGTAACAGATCCCGCTAATTTTGTTCCGAGCCCGGTGGATGCGATACAACAGGGGGCTGAGGTGCTCCACCTGACATTTGGCAAGGGTACCGTGAAGGCAGTTGAAGGTTCAAAAGGTCGGCAAATTGCCACGATCCATTTTTCTGAAATTGATGATCAGCCCGAGAAAAAGATTGTTTTGCGTTTTGCAAAATTGCAGGTTCTGGCTTAGGAAGATGCTGTACTATTCAGCAAATCCCGCATAGATCTTCATGTCCTGAAAATCAAATAACAGCAGGCAGTTTTTAAAGAATGCCGGACCGACAAGGCCGTCGATCTCATAACCGCTTTCCCTGATATGCGAAAGGTCTGCGCTGACAAATTTGTTTGTCGTAATGAATGGATTCAGGGCATCTTCATTATAGAGTGTAATCAACTCAGACAGTATGATTGTGGCGTTGACACCGGCGAGCTCGATTGGTTCGCGGGCGAGGATCATGTCCGGTGTTTGGCTCGAAACCACCGTTTTGTCAAGGACATTTGATTTTGCGCCACTGTCAATGCCCAATCGGATCTTTTTACCGTTCAACCAATACTCGATTACAGGAATGGTGCCTTCTATCGTAAATGGAGTGACAAAGTTTGCAAACTCCTTGAAAGTTGCTTCTGCATTTGAAACTTTTTTGGGGAGGAATACGATTTCCTGTCGGCTGAAATTGATAAACAGCTTTTCCTTTTTAAATAGTTGAAAACCGATCAGTCCGGTGATCTTGAAGCCAATTGCAGATTCGATCTCAGAAAGGTCAACGAGTAACGCATTTATCCCGCTCCGCCTGATGTGATTCCATCTGAATTCTTCCACTCTTTTCTCTGAGCATGAAAACAATTCATTGATTGAAGCACAATGCGCCCGGGCTTCTTTGGGATCGGAAGTATTTAAAACAAGACCAGGCGCACCTGAGTCCACGATGAAATTCCCCATCGTCCCATCCACACTGGCTTCTGTGACGATCAGGCCGTCAATGATCCGGACATCCAGCACAATCCGCTCCTTGATCACCGGAAGCGCATGTAAAACCGGGATGCCAAAAGCAAGAATGAATATGAACTGAATAACCTTTAACATTAAGTTTACATTTCTTTCGTTTGTGTTTGTATGAGTGTCATTTGAAAGCTTGAACAACTAAAACCTTACTTATAATCAATAAAATATACATTAATTAATATTCTAAAGCAAGTTTTCTATACATAAAATTAATATAGAGTTTACATTAAATTAACAATAAATAGCGTAAAATCATTCGTATTCTTGAGATATAATTTGAGTTTTTTGGAGTCCTTTTCATATAACAATTCTCTGAGAATCAAGGAAAAAGCCCGGGAGCTTGGGTTTTATACGGTCGGGTTTGCAAAAGCTGAACGTATGGAACCGGAGGAAAGACGGTTGAGGGGATGGTTAAACGCGGGATATCATGGGAAAATGGCGTATATGGCCAACCATTTTGAAAAACGGGTGGACCCGACCAGGTTAGTACCCGGGGCAAAAAGTGTGATCTCGCTCGGATACAACTACTATACTCCTGTAAGGCAGCTATCCGAAGACGCCCCAAAGATATCCAACTACGCATATGGGAGAGACTACCACACCGTAGTGAAGGAAAAGATGAGGATACTGTATGAATGGATTGAAGAGATTGCCGGAAGGAAGGTCAATGGCCGGGTTTTTGTCGATTCCGCTCCTGTCCTCGAAAGGGACTGGGCAAGGCGATCAGGGGTTGGCTGGATTGGAAAAAACACGATGGTGATCCACCCGCGAAAGGGAAGTTTTTTCTTCCTTGGCGAGATCATCATTGATGTGGAATTGGCATATGATGCACCGATCAAAGATTATTGCGGGACGTGCCGAAGATGTATTGAGGCGTGTCCGACAAATGCGATTTCAGAGCATGGATACATCATGGATGGGAGCAGATGCATCAGTTACCTGACAATTGAACTCAAGGATGCGATTCCGGAACACTTTGCCGGTCAGATGGAAGGGTGGATGTTTGGATGTGATATATGCCAGGATGTTTGCCCCTGGAACCGATTTTCAAAAAAGCATAAAGAACCTGCTTTTGAGCCATCTGAAGAGATGCTGGAAATGACCAGGAAAGACTGGAACCAGTTGACTGAGGATACATTTTCCCGCCTTTTTTCCAAATCAGCAGTGCAGCGCACAAAATACGCGGGGCTCAAAAGGAACATCCGCTTTTTGGGAAAAGCCCCGTGAATGCAAATCCTTGATACCGTCCTTGATGAGGAATTCATTATTTACCTGAGCAGATATCCAATACCCATAGGGCGTATCGCGCTTATCCGGGTTTTCTGAGGCTTGAACTAAACGGCCTGGAATATTTGATCCACATGATCATGGCAATCAACGGTATGATCCAGCTTATCCTGGATTGAAGCCGTGCAAGGATGTTGCCGAAGGTGGCTGTCACAAATGCATTGAGCACAACAACCCCGATGCAGATCCAGATCGCCTGTTTGTCCCTTGATGTGAGTTCTGCCCTGGCCTTGTTCCAAAGCAGCCAGAGGAGATACAGCACGGAAAGCAACGTGATCCATCTGTAAACCAGGTTTTGGATATTGAAGGATAGATTGCTGGTGTTTTGGCGGCTGTGCAGGAAAGTAGGCAGTTCGGCAGGAAAATACTGCTGCACTTTCCAAAACGGATTCGATTCTGCTACATGTGGACCGAGCCCGTCACCAACATCGGTTTGCAAAAGTTGTGTCAGGCTGTGAAAAAACGAGGCGTAAAGAAACTGGAGGTTGTACCTTGGCGACAGCAGGATATTTCGCACCATGTTTCGATATCCATGGTCCGGATCCTCCCAGCCATTTGTTTTGTAAAGGGGGCTTTCCGGCGACCATATAAACCCGATCGCATTTGAAGGCAATTCATATCTGTAGTCACAAAGCGGCATCGGGTCTATTGCACACTCATTGTCAAGGTACCGGTGCAGTGTCCCGGTTTCAAGAAACCTGCCCGTAAGGAAAACATGCGTGGATTCATTGGTCGAGAACTTGCCCCCGACAGTCCAGTGGAGTGTTGGCACGAGGAGCCAGGCTGACAAAGGGATGGCAACCATGACCAGGTATTTACCTCGTTGCATTTTTCTTTGCTTCCCATCGAAAAGAAAGATGAAGATGGCCAGCAGTGTAAAGATCAGGAGGTGCGATGTATGTGTGGCAACGGCAAACAACAGAAGCAGGGCATAGAAAACCAGCTTCCCGGGGTTCTGCTCGAGGATGAAAAGAAGCAAGGCCAATGCACCGATCGGGGCAAATATGTCGGGCATGATCATGCCACTGTACCAGCCCGCACCAGTAAAAATGGATATGAAAGCAATTATGCCAACCTTGGACAAGTTTCTGTTCTTGCCATCACCCAGAAATTGTGAAACCAGTTGGTTGATCAGGTAAAGCAGGATCATTGTCTGGAAAATGACGGGGAGCCAGAGAGAGAACTTCAGGCTTGTTGCCCGGATCAATAGGGAATAGGCGAACGGCCGGTCCCGTGCAACCTCCATGGAGAAGGCACTATTGATATAGGTGCCGGTGTCAGAAGTGACAAGCGGGTATCCGTTGTAAATGGCAATTCCTGCAAGGAAGAGCATCCCAATGAGCCAAACTCCTAAATTTTGTACCCTTTGAGCCATTGTCGATTTTGTCTGGTCAGGATTTTACAAACACCGTTCCATGACCGGTTACAGGTCTTCCGGTATCCGAAAGACCACGTGTGCGTTGTGCACAGGCCCGCCCAGATCTGGAGATAGTTTTCGGACCTTTACTTCAAGTTTATCCAGTCCTGGAAATCGTTGATATATCCGCCTTGCTATTTCACCTGCAACTTTTTCCAGGAGGTGACGAGGCTGTTCCATCTCTTCCCGGCAAATCCTGTAAAATACTTCATAGTTCACAGTATCTTCAAGAAGATCGGATGTGCCTGATTCCTGGATCGGTGCTTCAGCAATAATGTCTACGACATAAGTTTTTCCTTTTTTGCGTTCATCCACATAATATCCGTGGTGACCGTAAAATTCCATTCCTTCAAGTGCAATTCTTCCCATTCCAGAGCAGTTTTATTTGGAGCAAATTAAGACAATTTATTCTCTTGCGAGCACATTTGTGTTCATTGCATTTGGTGTACCTTTGATGGGCACATTAAAACCAAATCATATGGAAACCACAATGAAATCAAGCAAAGTTGATAAGTATCAGCACCATGATTATTACCTGATGGACGAGTTGTTGAGTGAGGATCACCTGTTGGCAAGGGATGCGGTCAGGGATTGGGTCAAAAGAGAAGTGACCCCCATTATTGAGCAATATGCGGAAAAGGCTGAGTGCCCGATGCACCTTTTCAAAGGCCTTGCCGAGATCGGGGCTTTTGGTCCAAGCATCCCTGTTGAATATGGTGGAGGAGGGATGGATGAAATGGCTTATGGGGTGATTATGCAGGAACTTGAGCGGGGGGACAGCGGTGTACGCTCAATGGCATCGGTACAAAGCTCACTGGTCATGTATCCGATTTACAAATATGGAACAGAAGCGCACAGGCAAAAATACCTTCCAAAGCTTGGATCCGGAGAACTGATTGGTTGTTTTGGCCTCACCGAGCCCGACCATGGAAGCAATCCCGGCGGCATGATTACGAATATCAGGGATGATGGAGACGCCTATATCCTGAACGGTGCGAAAATGTGGATTACAAATTCGCCAGTGGCAGACATTGCCGTGGTCTGGGCGAAGGATGAAGCCGGCGTTGTACGCGGCATGATCGTGGAAGCCGATACCGAGGGTTATAGCGCTCCCGAGATTCATGGAAAATGGTCGCTCAGGGCCAGTATTACGGGAGAACTGGTATTTGAGGATGTCCGGGTGCCAAAAGACAATGTGTTCCCTGAGATCAAAGGGTTGAAAGGCCCGCTCAGTTGCCTGTCAAAGGCACGCTACGGAATTGCCTGGGGCGCTATTGGTGCGGCACTGGATTGCTATGACAGTGCGCTGAGATATGCACTTGAAAGGCATCAATTCGGCAAACCGATCGGACAATTCCAGCTGCAGCAGAAGAAACTGGCAGAGATGATCACCGAGATCACAAAAGCCCAATTGCTGACATGGCGCCTGGGACAACTCGCGAACGAAGGACGTGTCACTCCCGCCCAGATCTCAATGGCCAAAAGGAATAATGTGCACATGGCTTTGCAGATTGCCCGCGAAGCGAGACAGATCCACGGTGGGATGGGCATTACCAATGAATACCCGATCATGCGGCATATGATGAACCTGGAGACGGTCCTGACCTATGAAGGCACCCACGATATTCATCTGCTGATCACAGGCATGGATGTGACCGGTTTGAACGCGTTCAAATAGATTTCTGAAATATCAGGTCACTTCCATCCGTTCTTGTGCAGTGTTTATCTATTTTTTACCTGATTGGGCTGGTTCAATCTGGATATCAAACAACTTTTGCTTTATTTTATTCATTGTATTCATAAAGGCATTGTTTTTCAATCAACAGCATATGCGGTTCTTCCTTTTCATTTTTGGATTGCTACCCGGGATCTTGTTTTCGCAGGAAGTAATTCATTTGAAAAACCCTTCTTTCGAGGATATCCCCAGGGCCGGGGGGCAGCCATTTTTTAAAATGGATATAAAAGGATGGTGGGACTGCGGCACCTATTTTTTCAGGGGCCAAACACCCCCGGACATCCATCCGACAGATGGCTTTGCGTGGAGTGTGGACAGCAGGCCCCAGGATGGTAAAACATACCTGGGCATGGTAGTCAGGTTTGATGATACCCAGGAATCTCTGGGCCAGGCCCTTGAAAAACCGCTGGAGGCCGGGAATTGCTATTCGTTCTCGGTGTACCTCAGTATGTCAGATGTTTACCTGAGTCCGACATGGCGAAACCGGGATGTGGAAGAAAACTTTACCACGCCATCTGTTTTACGGATCTGGGGGGGCAACAGTTTTTGTGACAAGGCGGAGTTGCTGGGGCAAAGTGCACCAGTAGACAATGTGAACTGGAAACCCAATTACTTCAAGTTTTCACCAAAATTCGACCATCGCTACATCATTTTTGAAGCTTTTTATGAAACGCCCGTGCTGCTGCCGTATAACGGCCACATCCTTGTGGATAATTGTTCACCGATCACAGAAATCGAATGCGACAAGACGGTGGAGGATATTGCGGATGAAATGCAGCTCCAGGAAACGGAACGGGTTGAGCCAATGGCTGTGACGGAGCCGGAAGAAAAGCCGGATGAGCCAAAAAAAGAGGTTGTCATAGAAAAGAAAACAACCGACAAAGAGGAACAGCCCGAGATTGTTGATGCCCCTAAAGAAGCCCCAAAGCCAAAGATCCTCTCCGAGCTCGATGAGAAGAGAATGATCAAGGGACAAAAGATACGGATCCCGAACCTGTACTTTGAAGCAGATTCCAGCCGGATCAAACAGGAAAGTTTCGAAGTGCTGGATGAACTTGCGGAATTTCTCAATTACCACCCGAATGTGATCATCGAGATCGGGGGGCATACCGCCTCATTTGTGACTCCCGAGTATGGGATGAAATTATCCAGTGCACGTGCAGAAGCTGTTGCAAAGTACCTGAAATTCCAGGGCGTGCCTGAAGAACAGGTCACTTCAAAGGGATATGGAAACCAGCACCCGATCGTGCGAGACGACAAGCACAGCAGGAGGTTACAGCAAAAGAACCAGCGTGTGGAGATCAAGGTATTGTCCATGGACGGTGAAAAGGAAGGGTAGTCAATGACCATATCCTTATCCCTCGGATATTTCAAATCCAAGTTTTTTCAGGTCTTCCCAGAATTCAGGATATGATTTGCCTACAACACCCGGGGAAGTGATCCGGATCGGGTGGATCAGGCCCAGCGGGGAAAAGGACATGGCCATCCGGTGGTCCTGGTAGGTATCAAATTGCGGGATTTCTTCGAATGAAGGGGATCCGCTTACCAGGTATCTCCTGAGAGGTGCTGGTAAGTGATTGTCTTCCTTTAGGGGCTCAAAAAGACACCGGATCTTCGACAACTCCTTTTGTAAAGCTCCAATCCTGTCTGTTTCCTTGATTGCCAGCGTCTGCAGGCCTGAAAAAGTGACTGGAATACGGCAAGCTGCTGAAATTACGGCAACGGTCTGTGCGATATCCGGGCAATCCATAAAATCGATGCTCACTGGCTTACGATCCAGGTTTCCGGAGTGAGAGATCACAAGTTTCCCTCCCTCGAAGGAAGACTCGATTCCGATCCTTGCCATCACCTGCATGATCTTTTGGTCACCTTGCAGGGAGTTTTCCGAAAGTCCTTCAAGACTGATTTCAGCTGAATCTGCACATGCTGCAATACCATAATAGTATGATGCCGCCGACCAGTCAGCTTCAATTCTCATTAGTTTTGGCTGGTAATGGCCGTGTTTTACCACAAGTGAAGGACCATTCCAAATGATATCAATCCCGAAATGGGTCATCAGCCTGCGGGTCATTTCGATATACGGCCTGGAAATGATTTCCCCTTCAAGATAGATCGTCAGGCCCCCGGGAAGGATGGGTCCTATCATCATCAGGGCACTGATATACTGACTGCTGACATTGGCCGGTATGGCGACTTCATTTTTCCAATGGTTGACATCCGATCGCCGTATCCTCAATGGAGGATAGCCCGGTTGATCCAGATAATCGATTTCAGCACCCATAGACGCCAGCGCCTCAACCAGCGGGCCGATCGGACGTTGTTTCATCCTGTCAGAACCGGTCAGTATAACAGGCTTTCCCCGGACTGCTGAAAAGGCAGTCATAAACCGGAAACTGGTGCCTGCATGTCCTGCATCAAGGACTTCTCCACTTGATTTCAGCATGTTTGCAAGGATGCGTGAATCCTCGCTTGTGGAGAGCCCTTCGAGATGGAAACTTTTTCCGGCCAGGGCCTGCATGATCAGCACCCGGTTTGAAATACTCTTTGAACCATCCAGTCGAATGGTACCAGCCACATGCTTTTTCTGGCAGGAAATGTGATAGACTGAATCCATAAACTGCAACAGGGACCGGTTTATTCTTCCTCGCTGGAAGATGGTACAACGGAAGACCTTCCGGGAAGTTTGCCGTGATACGCTTCCCTCTCCCGCTCAGCTTCTTTGCCAAAGGCCAGGATAATGTCTTTTACAAGTCGATGCCGGACAACATCTTCCGCACTCAGGAAAATCTTTCCAATTCCTTTCAGGTCACCCAGGATATGAACAGCTTTGCGCAGGCCTGATGCTGTGTTGCGGGGCAGGTCCACTTGCGAAAGGTCCCCGGTGATAATGCACTTTGCCGATGGTCCCAGCCTGGTCAGGAACATCTTGATCTGCGTCACTGTCGCATTCTGGGCTTCATCGAGGATGATATAGGCATTGTCCAGTGTCCTTCCCCGCATATACGCCAGCGGTGCAACCTCGATCGTGCGGTTTGACATGAAGTAATCCAGTTTTTCACTCTCGATCATGTCTTCCAGTGCATCATAAAGCGGCCGCAGGTATGGGTCAATTTTTTCCTTGAGATCTCCGGGCAGGAAACCAAGGCTTTCACCAGCCTCCACTGCGGGACGTGTCAGGATGATCTTTTTTACCATCCGGTTTTTTAATGCCCTCACGGCAAGGGCAACCGCCGTATAGGTTTTCCCTGTGCCAGCTGGACCAATGGCAAACAGTATATCATTCTTTTCACTCAACTCGACCATTGCGATCTGGTTCTGCGTCTTGGCCTTTACAGCTTTTCCATTCCTTCCATATACAATGACCGGGGTGTTCCCGTTTTGTTTCCGGGCGACAAACACATTCTGATTTTTCAGGAGGTTTTCGATCGTTTCGACGGGCAGTTCATCTTTCTCCCGCAGTATACGCACCATCATCTCAAACTTATCCTTTGCATTCTGCGTATACTTCTTTTTGCCACTGATCTTGAGCTGATTCCCCCTTGAGGTGATATTGACTTCCGGATAAGCTTCCCGGAGGAGATTCAGTTTGCTGTTGTTTTCTCCGTATAATTCACGAGGGTCAACACCCTCTACAGTTAATACAATTTCACTCAATATTCTCTATCTGTTTTGTAGGGAATAACACGATTCCGGCACATACAGTTTCAAAACGGGCCGGGGTATTATTCCAGTTGCTAAATCGTATTTTTGAGCATTTATGCGACCTGATTGGCCTATCGCTCATGAATTTAATTTCTGGCAATATAGAAAATCCGTTAGGGAAGGATCATATTTAAATTTAAAATATTTGTAGATTTTCTGCGAAGCACCTCTTTACAGATATGCAACTGATCACATTGCTTACGGATTTCGGTTTAAAGGATCACCGGTTAGCCATCCTGAAAGGTCAGCTGTACCGATCGATCAAAACAACTTTCCAGATCGTGGATATTACACATGAAGTGAAAGCACATGATATTGTGGAAGCTGCATTCCTGTTTGAGAGTGCCTGGAAGTTTTTCCCTGCGGGGACGATTCATATTGTGTGGCTCTATCCCCAGGATGTGCAGGACATGATCATTGCCCGGGTGAATGGCCACTGGATGATCGCTCCGGACAACGGCTTCCTCAGCCTGCTGGCGGATCGGGCAAGCATGAAATGTGTGCGTGTTCCGATTCCGGACAGGGCCCAGGCCCCGCTTTTCAGGTTTATTGCAGGTCTGAGTGAAGACTGTATCGAAGGTGATCTGTCCGAATATGAGGAAAGTGGCCAGATCAGGGAGCGTATCGCCCTGAAACCCGTATTTTCAAAGAATGAGATCCGGGCTTCCTTCCTGTATGCCGACAGGTTTGGGAATGTCTATTTTAACCTCAGGATGGATCTATTTGAAAGGATCCGCAACGGAAGGATCTTCAAGGTGTTTTATCGCGGAATGGAACCGCTTACAAGTATTTCCGAATCTTATGCAGATGTGGCACCGGGGGAAATGCTATGCTTGTTCAACGGGGCGGGCTTCTTCCAGATCTCGCAGCACCTCGGTTCAGCCGAGGATGCCCTGGAGATCAAGCACCAGGATTCCATACAAATACTCTTTTATGACTAACACATACCAGACATGATCATACGTATCGTAAAACTGGAGTTTCTTGAAGGAAACGAACAGGCATTTTTAGAGATATTTGAAGAAGTGCAAATGCAGATCAATGGTTTTGAAGGATGCCACTCACTTGAATTGCTCAGGGGAAATACCGGGGGGACGACCTTCTTTACGATCAGCAAATGGGACAGTGAAGGGGCGCTGGATAATTACAGGAACTCAACATTGTTTCAAAATACCTGGCAGCGTACAAAAGCATTATTTTCCAGCAAAGCACAAGCCTGGACTACGGAATCAATTGCCAAAATCGGGTAAAAACGGGATGGATCAAGATCAATGAACAGGAACAGGATCATCGAGTTGGAGGACCAGCATGTTTACCTGGGCGGGATCGGTGAACTTATCGATCAAAGCCTTGTGCTGGATCAGTATTCACACATATGCGTTATTGTGGATGCGCACACCAAAACATTGTGCCTGCCAGTTCTTGAGCCGCATATTGTCAGACCGTTTTCAGTGATCGAGATACCAGCCGGTGAGCAGTACAAAACCCTGAAGTCCTGTGCACATGTTTGGTCAGAATTCCTCAGGATCGGGGCTGACAGGAAATCCCTGTGCGTAAACCTGGGAGGAGGCGTGGTTGGTGATTTGGGCGGGTTTTGTGCGGCCACATTTATGCGTGGCATGCCGTTCATCCAGGTCCCTACGACAGTATTGGCAATGGCAGATGCTTCTGTGGGAGGGAAGCTCGGCGTGGATTTCAGGTACGCAAAGAATTATATCGGGCTCTTCCAGCAACCCGAAAGGGTGTTCATTGATCCTGTCTTCCTGCAGACCCTCCCGGAAAGGCAGATCAGGAACGGCATGGCTGAAGTCGTCAAACATGGCCTGATTGCAGATGCCACATTCTTTGAACGACTGGCGCGCTATGAATCATGGGATTTTGACCGGGACTCATGGCTGGAGTTGCTTCATCGGAGTACGGAGATTAAATCCACCATCGTCAGAAAGGACGTGCGGGAGAAAGGCGAGCGAAAGAAACTCAATTTTGGCCATACCATCGGGCATGCAGTAGAAAGCGCTTTCCTGGCTGAAGGGTATGACCTGCTCCACGGTGAAGCGATTTTCGCCGGAATGATCATGGAGACCATGATCTCGAAGGAAAAAGGAATGTTGAAAGAGGAGGAACTACAGGTTGTTTTGCAGGGTTTACTAAAGTGCGCTGAAAAGGTTCCCCTTGCAGATGTGTCCAGGGAAAACATCAGGAAATACCTGGGCAAAGACAAGAAAAAGGAAGGCCGCATCGTAAAGTATACTTTACTCGAGGGAATTGGAAAGGCTGTGATAGACCATCCGGTTTCTGATGAATTCGTTGACAAGGTGATGGATGATTACATCCAGTTGTAAATCGCCCTTGATCATTTCGTAATTTTGATTTGAATATAGAAACAACCACAGCAGATGAGTGCAAAGCAAAAGCAGGTTGAAACAAACAAGCGGGGGGCTTTCAGGAAATACGTGATCTTCCTTTGGGGCGCCGCGTTTTTGGCACTTATCGGGATTGTCACGTTTTTCCTGATGTTGGCGAATAGTGACCTGCCTGATTTCAAGGAGTTGGAGAATCCTGAATTTGAGCTCGCTTCCGTGATCTATGACAACAAGGGGCTTGAATTTGGACGTTTTTACACGCAGAACCGTGTGCCGGTCACATTTGATGACCTGAATCCATATCTCGTGGATGCACTCGTTGCCACGGAAGATGAGCGTTATTACCAGCATTCCGGGATAGACTTCCAGGCCCTGGGTCGGGTTGTGTTCGGTATCCTCACCCTGAATGGATCCAAGGGGGGCGGGAGTACGATTACACAGCAGTTGGCCAAACTGTTGTACGATCGCCCTGATTTTTCAGGGATGAATAAATTCCAGCGGATATGGACGCTCGGTGTGACGAAGTTCAAGGAATGGATTACAGCGGTAAAACTTGAGAAGTCCTACACGAAAGAGGAGATCGTGGCCATGTACCTGAACAAGTTTTCATTCAATTATGGTGCATACGGGATACGTGCTGCTTCTGAGATCTATTTCGGAAAGCCGCAAAGAGACCTGAAAATAGAGGAATCTGCCACACTTGTCGGCATGCTGAAGAATCCGTCATTATTCAATCCTGTACGCAGGCCGGATACAGTGATCTATCGACGCATGATCGTGCTGAACCAGATGCGGAAAGCAGGACAGGTTACAAAAGCAGAGTATGATTCATTGCGTGTTCTTCCCCTGGACATGTCCAGGTTCAAACGGGTGTCGCATGCGGAAGGCCCGGCACCATATTTTCGTGCAGAGCTCGCCAAATGGCTCAGGGGCCTTTTTGACCGGGAAGAATACCGGAAACCGGATGGCTCAAAATACAATATTTACCGTGACGGCCTGAAGATCTATACGACGATCGATGTCAACATGCAAAACCTTGCAGAGGAAATCATGCTGAAGCATATGGAAACCGTCCAGAACAGGTATTGGCGGGTGTGGAGAAACCGGGATCCGTGGACCTATGACGCCGATGCGGCACAGCGTTCCATCAGGAAAAGGGGGCTCCAGAACCTGATCCGTTTTTCCGAACGCTACATATCCATGCGGGAGAAATACCTGGGTGACCTGCTGATCAAGGTGGATGAAGACAAGGGGATTCGCCTTTCGGACTGGGATATCCAGAATTTGATCGAGGAAGAAAGCAAAAAGGGGACCATTGCAAGGCTCCGCTCTGAAGAGGTGATCAGCAAGGACAGGGCAAAAAAATACAGTGCGATCCTCAAATCGAAAGAATGGGAGGCGATCAAGGAAAATTACCTGCAGTTTGAAATTGCCGTGGATGAGGCTTTTAACAAGCCGGTACCAATGAAGGTATTTGCTTATAATGACAGGCTGGAGAAGGATACGGTGATGACCCCGATGGACTCCATCCGCTATCACAGGCAGTTTCTCCAGACGGGCATTCTTGCCATTGACCCAAGGACAGGGGAGATCAAAACCTGGGTAGGCGGCATCAACCACAAGTATTTTCAGTATGACCACGTACAGAGCTCCCGGCAGGTGGGTTCGACCTTCAAGCCGTTTATCTATGCCACGGCCATTGCGCTCCAGGGAATCTCTCCCTGTTTTCCTGTAAAAGACGAGGCCTACACGATCGCGCCCGGGGATGGCAGTTTTGGATTGCTTGACCCATGGACTCCGCAGAATGCTGATGGCGAGTATACCGGGGATGTGCTGACGTTGTATGAGGGTTTGAAACAGTCAAAAAATACGGTATCCGTCTTTCTCATGCAGCAATTGGGGAATGCCAACGTGGTACGCGGGCTGATCGACAATATGGGCATCGACAGCTCGGCCAAACGGCCGGATGGCGAGTACCGTGTGCCAAATGTGCCCTCCATTTGCCTGGGTTCAGCAGACCTGAAGGTGATGGAGATGGCCGGGGCATATACCACATTTGCCAATGACGGGGTCTTCAGTAAACCATTTTTTGTGGCCCGGATCGAAGACGAGAATGGCAGGTTGCTCTATCGGGGGTTTCCGGAACAGCGGGTGGCGCTTCCGCCAAAGGCAAATTATGTGATGGTGGATATGCTCAAATATGCGCGCGGGATCGGTTTTTCTGATAACGAAAGTGAAGTAGGAGGAAAGACCGGGACAACCAATGATTATGTCGACGGATGGTTCATCGGTGTAACACCTTCTCTTGTGGTCGGTACATGGGTTGGCGGTGAAGATCCGTGGATCAGATTCCTCTCATTGGCCAACGGGCAGGGCTCGGTCATGGCCAAGCCATTCTTTATCTCATTTCTTGATGCACTCGAAAAAAGGAAAGATGTGGATTATGAACCGGATGCCCGGTTTGCCATCCCGGAAGAAGACCTGGATATTGAAACGGACTGCGATAAATACAGGGGCATGTTTGAAACTCCCGATTATGATCTGTTTCAGGATCAGGACTCGTTCCAGGATTCCTTTATCGAAGACATCAATTGACGGTTGCCAATTCCTTTCACACGTTGGATAACTTATTATTTTTGTCTTACATATGAAGTGGAAACAGTCCCGGGCATACCTGGTCATTTTCATCGTCGCATATCTTTGGAGCTGCGTTCCAGTAGATGATGAACGTTTTTATTCTGAGGCGGTGATAGACCTTTCAGATGCCCAGACTGTCCGTATCCTGGACTACCAGGATCGCCATGTCCTGGATTCCCTCCTTTTTTTTCTGGCCCATGAAAATCCCTCTTACCGGCTTGCAGCAACCAGGGCATTTGCATCCTACCAGGATACTGCTGCACTGGATGATCTGATCCGCCTGTTGGATGATCCATTTGAGGAAGTCCGGGCCATGGCCGCTTATGCAATTGGCCAGATCGGACACGCAGGTGCTGAACCAGCACTGATCAAGGCATTTAACCAGTTCGATTCGACACAGCAGCATCTTGAGTCAAACAGCAGGATCCTGGAGGCTGTTGGCAAGGTAGGATCGGCATCATCCCTTGTCGCACTGGCAACCGTGAAAACGTATGGGGCAGGGGATACCCTGCTTGTCCTTGGCCAGACAAGAGGGATCTATCAGTTTGGGTTGAGGGGAATGGTCGCACCGGAAGGAACAGCAACCATGATCAGCTATGTGACAGACCGTGCATACCCCGAAAAAGTAAGGGTGATGGCTTCAAATTACCTGATGCGTATGCGGGATATCCAGTTGGATACATTTGTCCGGGAACTGATTCCCCTTTTTGCGAATGACAGGAATCCTGATATCCGCATGGCTATTGCTGCCGCATTTGGCAAAGTGCCGGTTCCATCAACCCAAAAGATCCTCCTGGAAAGGTTACCCCTGGAGAATGATCCGAGGGTGCAGTGTAATATTCTGCGCGCCCTCAGGAATTTTCCTTATGCCGGGGTGAAGCATGAGATCTATCCTTTGCTGAAGAGCAGGCATCCGGAAGTTGCGATGCTTGCCGCAGCGTACTTTTTGGAAAAAGGAATACGTACAGATGCCCTTGATTATCGTGCAGAGTCAAAACAAAATTATCCGTGGCCGGTAAAAGCCACGTTATATGCAGCCTCAAACAGACACTTGCCAAACTACTATACGATCACAAAGACAAATATTAACAACGAAATAGAGCGGTATCTTGAGCTTGCCAGGACAAAGGAAGAGAGGATCGCCTACCTTTCAGCCCTGGGTGAGGATATTCGCAATTATGAGGCGATCTGGAATACTGGATTTGATCCGGATGAGGCGGTAATCATGAGCGCAACGGTCCAGGTGATGGCGGATATCTGCAAACATCCCTCATTCAGGAATGTCCTCGGTGGCCCCTCTGGCGGCCCGGCGCGCACGCTGCGCGGTTATCTCATGGAGGCTATTGAAAGCGGTGATGCCGGGGCTGCAGCCATTGCCGCTGAGGCGTTGAGATCGCCGGATAGCAAGGTCGGCAGACCCGGAAACGATGAGATCCAGGCCATGGAATCTGCGCTTGCAAGTCTTGAACTTCCGCGTGAAATCGAAACCTACAACGCCTTGCTTGAAACAATCAGCTTCCTGAAAGGAGTTGCTTTCAAGAAGAAAGAAACGGCATTCAATCATCCAATTGACTGGTCGCTCATCAGGTCCCGCCCCGACACGATCGGCGCCGAACTGATCACGTCAAGGGGATTGATCCTTGCAGAGCTTTATCCGAATGCGGCCCCGGGTACCGTGGCGAATTTTATCCAGCTGGTACAGGATCAATATTATGACGGGAAATCATTTCACAGAGTGGTACCGAATTTTGTGATCCAGGGAGGTTGCCCGCGGGGTGATGGATTTGGAAGCCTGGATTATACTATCCGCTCGGAATTTGCACCATTGTACTATGAAGAAGAAGGCTATATCGGCATGGCATCCGCCGGGAAGGATACGGAATGCACGCAATTTTTCATTACCCATTCGCCAACACCGCATTTGAGCGGCCGGTATACGATCTTTGGCAAGGTGAAGAAAGGGATGGATGTCGTGAAGCAGGTTCAGGCCGGGGACCTGATCAAGGAAGTGCATATTTTGAACTAACCGAATACAACGAAAATGAAAGAAACAGTCCTGACCCCTGTCCATATCGGCCTTGGTGCCAAGATGGCTGAATTTGCGGGCTACAACATGCCTATCGTGTATACGAATATCCAGGAAGAGCATCATGCTGTCAGAAAAAATGTCGGTGTTTTTGATGTGTCCCATATGGGTGAATTCATTATCCGTGGCAAGGAGGCCCTAGAGCTGATCCAGCTTGTAACGAGCAATGATGCCTCCAGGCTTCAAATCGGGCAGGCACAATATTCTTGCCTGCCAAATGACAGGGCTGGGATCGTAGATGATTTGCTTGTCTATCGCCTGACAGAAGAAATGTGTTCCGAGGGAGAACATGCATTCATGCTCGTCGTGAATGCCTCAAATATTCAGAAGGACTGGGAATGGATCTCCCGGCACAACAGTTTTGACACCGAGATGATCAATATTTCGGATCGAACAGGCCTTCTTGCCGTGCAGGGGCCAAATGCGGCAGATGTGCTTCAGCCGCTGACCAGTATCCCGCTCCATGAGATGAAGTACTATACGTTTGAAAAAGGCGTGTTTGCCGGTGTTGAGAATGTGCTTGTCTCGGCTACAGGCTATACCGGCTCGGGTGGGTTTGAGATCTATGTGGATAACCAGCACCTGATGACCATTTGGGAAGCCATCTTTAAAGCGGGAGAACATGCTGGTATTGTGCCTGTTGGCCTGGGTGCACGTGATACCCTGCGGCTCGAAATGGGGTACTGCCTGTATGGAAACGATATCGATGATGCAACTTCACCGCTGGAAGCAGGACTGGGCTGGATCACCAAGCTGAAAAAGGACCACTTCATCTCCGTCGATCATTTCAGGAAGCAAAAAGAGCAGGGGTTGGAAAAGAAACTTGTCGGATTTACAGTTCAGGACAGGAGGGTGCCCAGGCATGGCTATGATATCGTGGACAACGATGAAAAGGTGATTGGCCGGGTCACATCGGGGACACTTTCACCTTCCCTGCAAATGCCGATCGGGATGGGATATGTGCCTGCGGAAATTGCCCGGCCCGGACAGGAAATTCACGTTGTGGCCGGTCGTAAATTATTGAAGGCGGAAATTGTAAAACTCCCATTCTACAGGGAAACGCCATAAAATACCTGTAGAATTAAACTTTTTATCCTGTCTGCTCTTTAATGAACGTACGTTTTTCGAAGAGATCTATGGAATTAAAGGACGGGAAAGCGAGGTTTATTGAATCCTGGGGCAAGCTTGGCTCAAGCTGGGGGATTAGCAGGACAATGGCCCAGCTGCATGCTTTACTTCTGATTACACCAAAAGCGATCTGTGCAGACCAGATCATGGATGAACTTCAGATTTCAAGGGGAAATGTGAATATGAATATCCGTGCCCTTTGTGACTGGGGTCTTGCCCACAAGGAGCTGAAGCCCGGCGACAGAAAGGAATACTTCATTGCGGAAAAGGATATGACCAGGGTGATGAAGCAGATCATCCGTCACAGGAAGCAAAAAGAACTGGACCCGATGGTCAGGATGCTCGACGAGATCTCCTGTGTGGAAAGTGAATGTCCTGAATCACAAGAGTTTTGCAATACCATCAAGGAATTGAAGCTGTATACTGAAAAAGTGGACAAGACACTGGAACGGTTTATTGAGTCCGATTCCAACTGGATCCATAGCCTGCTCTTCAAAGTGCTTCGATAGTCCCGAAGGAGCCTTACCCAAACATCCAATCCTCTTATATTTGCCAGTCATCATTGGATTCCGGTTGAGGAATCATTTTCTTGCAGAATGAAGACATCTTCTTTCAGGCAAGTGCGTTGCCGGAAGAAACAGAACAGGTAAAAATGTGCACATGAGAAAAATTTCGGCAGACTGGTTATATAGCATTGACTCGCCGCCAATTGAAAGAGGTGTTGTGGTTGTGAATGAGAATGGCGTTATCAGATCGATCGGCCATCGGGGTGATTTTGACAAAACCGAGCTGGAGATCCATCACGGACTGCTTGTTCCCGGTTTTGTCAATACGCATTGCCACCTCGAACTTTCCCATATGAAAGGTGTCACAGATACCGGGATCGGACTTCTTGCATTCCTGGAAAAAGTAGTGAAACTTCGGCATTTCCCACAAGACGAGATCCAGCAGGCGATCCACCGGGCCGATGCGGATATGTATGCAGCCGGTATCCAGGCGGTAGGGGATATTTCAAACCAGGCAGATACCTTTGAATGCAAGGACCGGAGTCCGATCCGGTACCATACGTTCATTGAAATGTTTGATTTTCTCCAGGAGGACCGGTCAGCAGAGATAATCCGCGATTTTGTACGTGTCCATGAAGCCGCTACCGGCTTGTTTGCTGCGGTGCCACATGCGCCCTATACGGTTTCTCCTGGCCTGTTTCGCCGCCTGAACAGCCTGAACCGGGACAAGGATGTAACCGTGAGTATCCATAACCAGGAGACAAATGCCGAAAATCAGCTTTTTCTTGAAAAGCAAGGTGATTTCCTGGATTTTTACAGGGTTTTTCAGTTTTCCCTGGATGATTTCAGGCCCACAGGAAAGACATCAATTCATTATGCCCTCGCGCACCTCGATCCACAAAAGCGCACCTTGTTTGTCCACAATACGCATACCTCCGGGCATGATATCAGGACAGCCCAGGCCTGGAACAAAAATGTGTTCTGGGCGACCTGCCCGAATGCCAACCTGTATATCGAAAACCAGTTACCCGATTACCAGTCATTCCTGGATACTGACGCACGCATGACCATTGGCACGGACAGCCTGACATCAAACTGGCAGCTTTCCGTGCTTGAGGAAATGAAAACAATCGCCAGGTACAAATCCTATGTTCCTTTTGAGACACTCCTGCAGTGGGCTACGCTCAATGGCGCAGAGGCACTGGGCATGGAAAGGGAGATTGGTAGCCTTGCAGTCGGCAAGCGCCCGGGTATTCTCCTGCTGGATTTTGATCCGGAGCGACAAAAGCTATATGACCCGCAGGTATCTGTAAAACGCCTAATCTGAGCTCAGGAGGTCGGTGAAGTATTCCAATTCAGTATCCAGAGCCCCCTGGGGCAGCCTTGCGCTGAGTTCCCTGATTTTTTCCAGTTGCTTTTCGGCAAAGCGTGTCACTTTCTGCTTTTGTCCATGCATGAAGCGATGCCGCATGGCCTTCCTGACCTTCAGGACCTCTGCCGAGAGACTCCTGGTGGGTCCGGACAACACTGAAGCAGAGAATTTCTCCCAGATATAGTCTACGGCCAAATCTGAAGGGTGAATCAAATCATTCCCGTAGAAACGGTAATCGCGCAGGTCGTCCATGCAAATCTCATAGGACGGAAAGTAGGACACATGTCCAAACCGGACACATGCCTTGTCGATCGCAAGCAGCAGAGTTGCCTTGCTTAGCTGATTTTCATGGAGTCCGTCCCGGACATGACGAACCGGGCTTACTGTACACAAGACTTTAATGTCGGGGTTCATTTCCTTTGCCATTTGGATGATCCTGGACAACTCCTGGAAACACGCTTCAACCGATAGGCGCTCCCGTTGAAATTCAGACCCCGGGATTTTATGGCAGTTCGCCACGATGATATCCTTCTCCAGGTGTCTGAATACACGGGCTGAGCCCAGTGTCAGGATCAGCCATTTCGCTTTCCGGATCCCGTTTGCCACCAATGCATTGGCAGCTTTGATTTGCTCAATGACTGCTTTTTTTTCCGGCGCGGAAAACGCACCGTGGTGCATAAAGCTGTGCCATAGGCCATCATGAAAGACAAGGTGATCTTCCTGCAATTCCCCGTTCCGATATGCGCCCTCTATGGCACGGGAGATGGATACCGGGTTGTACAGGATACCTGCCGGATTGACATCGACGGAGATCCTGATATCGGCCAGCCTGTTTCCCATTTCTTCAGCAAAGCAGGAGCCCAGGCATACGACGTGATCCCCGTATTCAATCTGCGGGCTGATCTCTTCCGGTTCGATATGTGTCCTGAATTTCACAGTGGCACAATTTACTGAATTGGGTGCAGCTCATGCCTCTGTCACGTCCCTTTTCGGAGCCCCCAAAGTGTTTACTTTTGCCTATCTTTCGGGCTTGCAAAAGTCGATATGAACTTTTTGAACAAGCTTTTCAGTCCTTCCAGGCCATCTGATACCCATCCGGCGGTAACTTTTGGGAGATATTCTGATACTTACAAGGAAGATGAAAAGTACATCTTGTGGGATCAAAGCCTGGAAGCTTTTGAAACCGGTGATTATGCCAAAAGCTATGCATTGTTCTTCCAGTACCTGCATGATGAAGCACAGGACAATATCACCTGGGAACAGGATGGCGCACATTTTACATTTCAAATATTCCAGGGGTCGAAGAAGATCACGGGGTTCATCAATGATGACCTGATCAAGGCTGAGGCAAAGATTGCAACATCTGATAGCCTGAATATCGGTTTTCTCCGCCGTATGATCGAACTCAATTACAACCTGAAGTATGGCAGGTATGCACTGGATGGAGAGGACAACCTGACCCTAATTTTCGATTCATACCTTGTGGACGGGTCACCTTACAAACTCTATTACGCCTTCAAGGAACTGGCTGTGAATGCGGACAAGCAGGATGACTTGCTGATCTCTGAATTTGACATGTTGCACCCGGTGAATATTGGCCATGTCCAGGAAATACCTGTGGAAGAAAAGGATGCCAAATATGCATTTGTGCAAGCTGCCATACAGGAATTGTTCGATACGGTTGACCAGAGCAAACTCAATAATGAGCAATACGCTGGCGGGGTGGCCTATGCCATGCTGGATACCTGTTACAAACTGGATTACCTGGTGAAGCCTGAAGGAACTACGATGGAGGCACTCGAACGGATCCACAGGCTGTATTTTTCACAAAGCAATAAGCGTACCCTTGAAAAGAATGCAGAGATCAGGAAGGAACTGGAGAAGATCAAGAACAAAAGCAGTGAAGAACTGAGTGCTGAATTGTACCGGACCTCCTCCACATTCGGGATCACCAGCCCGACAAATCATAACCAGTTTGTGGCATTTATAGACGGCGAACTGCACCATATGGACTGGTACGTGGAGAACAGGTATGAAAAAATCGCCTGTTCGATCCCGGGATATATTGTCGGATACTGTCTGTTCAATTTTGCGCTTCCATTGCCGGATAAGCAATTACTTCACCTGTATTACCAGGTCATGGAATCAGCCTATTTCAGCTTGCTGGGTGACGAAGTCCTATTTTACGAAGCTGAAACAGGAAAATTCAAAAGGAAAGCGATCAGAAAGGCACTTGACCAGGTCCAGCGTGACAATCAGGAGGCCTATCCCAGATTTCGCCCCGACTTTTCCCTGCTGGATTTTTCATCCAGGCATTCATTTGCAAAATCGTACCTGATGATGCTGCGCCAGCTCGATCTCACAAAAGTCTGAACCATGTTGAATCAGGTTATAGATAGATACAAGAATGTTGTTGTCCAGATCGCCACTCCATATAGCACCGGGACCGGCTTTTATCTTGCACGCTATGACCTGATCATCACCAACGAGCACGTGGTCCGGGGGAACAAGCATGTGGTGATCGGGGGGGCTGGATTTGAGAAGCAACTTGCCCGGGTACTATTCCTCGATGAAAAGTATGACCTGGCGTTCCTGTCGCCGCCGGGGGAACATGAAATGCCGGATGTTTCCCTTGCTGAGGAGGAGGCGGTGCGGGAAGGTGACCAGGTACTGGCTGTGGGGCACCCGTTTGGCCTGAAATATACCGCTACACAGGGAATTATTTCAAATACACTGCACCAGCAGGACGATATCCGCTATATCCAGCATGATGCTGCCCTGAACCCCGGAAACAGCGGAGGGCCGCTGATCAATTACCAGGGCGAGATCCTGGGTGTCAATACATTCATTATCAGGGACGGGAACAGTATCGGGTTCAGTTTGCCCCACCAGTATTTGCTTGATACGCTCAAAGGCTTCTCCAGGGGGAACAATGCCGAAGGAGCACGCTGTGCATCATGCTCCAATATTGTATTTGAGTATGAGTCCGAATTGAATTACTGTCCGCATTGTGGTTCGAAACTTGTTTTACCTGGAGGGCAGGAGGATTATGAGCCAATAGGAGTTAAAAAAACGATTGAAGACCTGTTGACAGAGCTTGGGTATGAGGTTGACCTGTCCAGGAGGGGCCCAAACCAATGGGAAGTCCATCGGGGAAGTGCCCAGATCAGGATCTCCTACCACGAACAGACCGGGTTGATCATCGGGGATGCCATCCTTGTCCAGTTGCCCAGGAAGGAGATCCAGCCAATCTATACCTTCCTGCTAAGGGAGAATTTTTCACTTACGGGACTGACATTCAGCATAAAAGGGAGAGATATCATTCTTTCCCTGCTGATCTATGACAGGTACCTGAATATCGAAACCGGGAAACAGCTATTTGAAAGGCTGTTTGAAAAAGCAGATACCTATGACAATGTCCTCGTTGAAAAATTCGGTGCATACTGGAAAAGTGAAGAAAATGCCTAATGTGGCAACATTTTTGCTCCTATAATACGTTCAAGGTGTGCAAAAAGGAATGTGGACATTTTCACTGTTGTCATCTTTATTGCAAGCATAATTTTTCAATTTTCGTATTTTAGCCCCCCAGAGATTAAAAGAGGGATATGCAGAAGTATTACAAAATCTTGTTTTTTGTCCTCGGTGCCATGATGTGGGGTGGGGTAAACGCACAGGACATTCATTTTTCACAGTTCTACATGAATCCGGCAAACCTGAACCCGGCACTTACCGGAGTCATGAATTGTAATACTCGGGTCATTGCAAATTACAGGAACCAGTGGTCCCCAATCCTGAAGAACGATGCGTACAGCACCTATTCGGTTTCCTATGACCAGAAGCTGCCAGTCGGGAGATATGACTATTTCGGATTTGGCGCAAATGTGTGGAATGATCGCGCCGGAACCCTTGATTTCGGGACATTGACCGGAAAACTCCTGGGTGCCTACTCCAAACGCGTGGGCGGCTCAAGGAAAAAAGCCCATTATATCAGTGTCGGTGCAGAAGCGGGAATCTCCCAGCGCGGGTTTGACCTGACCAAGGCGCAATGGTCCACTTTTTGGAACGGGACGGATGTCGATCCGACACTTGGTGCCGGTGAAGACCTCGACCTGATTGATGATCGGTTCCTTTTTGCCGACCTTGGACTTGGCGTTTTATGGTTCAGTGTACTAGACGACAATACCAATTTCTATATCGGGGCCGCACTCAATCACCTCAATCAAGCCAATGTATCCTCATTCAGGGAAAGTTTAGGTGACCTCGTGTCCTATTTTACAAAAACTGTGATCCATGCCGGTGGTGAATTTCCACTCTCGAGGAACATCACCCTTGTTCCGGGCATCGTGACTTTCTTCCAGGGGCCATCCTTCGAACTGAACGGGGGGACAAGCTTCAGGTTCAACCTGGGTTCCAGCAGGTATTCAGACCAATCCTTCCAGTTGGGAGGTTGGATCAGGCTGGCCAACCATTTCGAAGATCCGATCCTGACTGATGCCATCATCCTTTCATCGCGATATGATGTTTCAAACTGGGGTATCGGATTCAGCTATGACATCAATGTATCCAGCTTGAGGCAAGGCAGCAATGCAAATGGCTCATTCGAGTTTTCCATGATCTACTATTTTTGTGGACAGGAAAACCGCGGGGTGTATTGTCCGAAATTCTGATCCTGAATTTCAGGTTTGTTTTACAAGTCTTCCTTATATTTGAATATAATCCCCTTGTCCATATTCAAAGTCTTCCCCCTCGATCGCGGAGATCTAATTAATTGACCAAATAAACCTGAGAATCAGATGGCGTGGAATTCAAGTAAAGACAGCAAGAGCGCGAAATCAAACATCCAGAATGCCGTTTCCGGCAGCAGCAACAGCATTGTCCAGGGGACTGAGATACAAGGCACGATCAAAGCCAGTTCAGATATACGCATAGACGGGATCCTGCACGGCAACCTTGATTGCAAGGGAAAAGTCATCATTGGCCCAACGGGTGTGGTGGATGGCGATATCCAGTGTGAAAACGCGGTGATTGAAGGTACATTTTCGGGCCTGGTCATTGTGACTGAATTGCTACACGTGCGTGAAACAGCAAAAGTGGAAGGTGATGTCCATACAAAAAAATTGATCGTTCAGTCAGGCTCCACGTTTAACGTAAGCTGTAAAATGGGATCCCAAAAGATGAAGTCATCTTCACATGCGAAAACGGATGCCAAGGCGATCGAGATGGAAAAACTTTCAAAGATTTCGTAAGATTCCTCCACGACCCTTTGTATATGGAGGGAAATGACCCAAAATCCAAACACAGGAAGAAAGTCCAGAATTACCTGAAGTATTCAGGTTTTGCGATCCAGTTCTTTGTGCTGGTTCTGATCGGAGCATTATTGGGGAAAAGACTGGATGCCTATTTTGGCCTTGAAAGGCCATTGATCACGATTTTCCTGATCCTCTTCTTTTCGGGCGGGTATTTTTACAAATTGTATATCGACCTGTTCAAATAGCATGCAAACCAGGAGATTCCTCACACTATTGGTTGGGCTTACACTCATCGTCATCCTACTGATGGCAGGTGTCCTGTTTTTATTCCCGGATTTGGGCGTCCATACCGGGTTTTCGTACAGCACGATCGTCATCTTCTTTGTCTTTTCATTAGGTGCCTTTTTGATGGGCAAGGCTGCGGTGAAAAGCACGAATAAATACCGGTTTATCCAGGTACTGTTGCTCGTGATCATGGGCAAGATCATGATCAGTTTGCTGGCTATCCTGGCCTATATGAAATTGACTGAACCGCCTGACAAGCGATTTGTACTGCCTTTTATCCTGATTTATTTGATTTACACTGTGTTTGAGGTATATTACCTCGAGAAAGTTGCAAAAGAAGAACCAGAAGATGCTGTACAAGGCAATCATGAATGACCAGAAGGAGTACCTCATTGAGGAAGAAGATCTGAATGGGCTCGATATCGTTTCGAAAGGTGCAGATCAGTTCCATTTGCTGGTCGGGGGGAAGGGGCACCTGATCCGGCTGGTCGAGGTCGATTATCTTGCGCGTACATTTGTCTATGAAGTGGACGGCCATCCGCTCAGGATCCAGCTTAAAACACCCCTTGAGGTACAGATCGATGATATGGGCTATGAAACGGGTGCTGCCCTGGCGGACTCCGAGATCAAGGCTCCCATGCCCGGCCTCGTCCTTGATATCCGAGTACAGGAAGGGGGGCACGTGTCAAAAGGGGATCCACTGATTATCCTGGAGGCCATGAAAATGGAAAATGTGATCATTGCGGCTCAGGATGCCGTGATTGAAAAAATCTTCGTGCAAAAAGGAACTTCCGTCGAGAAAGCACAATTACTCCTGAAATTATCCGGCGATTGAGGCCTCAGGCCGGCTTACTTTCCATAATGCTGCTTGTAAAAGTCTTCGTAATCGTCTATTGACCTGGCCTTGATGATTTCCCTGTAGTTGTTCTGGGTAATTGCATACGCGATAAAGTCAGACTTCTCGGGCAAGAATTCCTTTTGTTTCCTGGAAATCCCCTCCGTGTAATCCATGGCTTTGGTTTTGTCCGGAAAAGACCTGAGCAAAATGATTGACTCCTTGGTTTCCGGATTGAAAATCAGGCTCGTGATCCGGATTTTGTCGAGGTTGTGATATTGCCTGTTATAGTTTGCGATCGCGATCTTGGCATCCCTCAGGTTGATCTCTTCCTGGTTTTTGATGTATACGAGCACAAAATGAGGTTTTTCCGGATCAGCCACAAAATTGGCCTTGTTGAGGTTTTCTGCGCCGTATTTTTTTCCTGCCGTAGACTCCCCTAACAGCAGCAGGATGTCACGTGCTTTCTTTTCCTCATCGGTTCCCGGGAATTTGGCGATGAGCTCCTTGAGGGAGTTCGTATAAGCTTCCTGCCCTTCCAATTTACCCGTGTTGAATGCGTTGAGCAATGCAAATTTTGAAGACAACGGGTTACCGGCCCCAAATTGCCCGGGCATGGCATCGATCATCTCCTTAACTTTCTGATAGTCGTCTGAAGTGAAATAGGCATAGGTCTCATCGTAATAGTTCGTCAGCTTTTGCTTTTCTGAAAGCTGGTTCTGTGCATAATTTGGATCGGATAAGGCCTTTGCAAATTTTGACGATGGGAATTCTTCTATGATTTTTTGCTTGTATACCTCAGCCCGGGCCATATTGCCGGATGCTGTGAACGTGAGGTACAACTCATAATACGTCTCCAGTTTTTCAGGTGCCTCCGGATAGTTGGTGACAAGTTCCTCCAGGATTTTGGCAGAGGAAGGATAATCCTCAAGGTTTTCCCGGTACAGCCTCCCCAGGGCAAGCATGGCCTTTCGGATATCGCTATGGGCTGCTTCGATTTCCTCGGGGCTAGAGGGAACATTTTTTAACAGGTTCTCAACATCGTTTGCACTCACGATTTCTTCTACAACGAGTCCCTCTTCGACACCGTCTACAGATGCGATTTCCTGCGCCTTGCTCCGTACCCGCCAGTGGTTGCCCAAAGGGATATCACCCCAGGTGCGTGAAAAGTCACGTTCTCCTTTTTTAACACGCCGTTCATCAAAGGCAAAAAAGGAAGATGAACTCGGACCTGATGATACGTTGCGGACATTTGGGAACTGGCCACGGGCCTGGGCCGCCGCATTTCCCCTGCCCTTTGCAGCAGACTTGTTGAAGCCGGATTGTTTGGCAAGCTTGTCTGCGGCATCCTCCTGTTGGCGGATGATCTCCTTGGCTAATGCTTCCTGTTCTCCGGGAGACAACAACGCAATCCGGAGAAGGCTGTCTTTCTCCGTGATTGTGGTGATATGCCGGGCAATATCCGTCAGGTTCTCACTCATGAGCTTTGTGTAGGCGTACCGCTCATCAGTTTCCTTCATACCGCCCAATGCTCCGTCAAAGGCTGCTTTAGCCTCCACGTAGTGTTCGCGTTTGAATTCCAGTTCAGCCAGCAGGTAGTTGGACTCTACCTTTTGTGCCGGGTTGCGGCCCGGGCTTTCGATGCTCAGGTTCAGGTTTTCAATAGCCAGCGGGATGTTGTTTTCACTCAGGGCGATTTTGGCAAGTGAGAAGTACAACTGGTCCTGGTACTCCTGGTTTTTAAAATCCTTGATCATTTTGTTCAGCCTTGAAGTCGCTTCAGCATGGGCCATTGTCCCACTTTCAATGCCGCTGATCAGGTTTTGCAGGTTGGCATTGAATTCCATCTCATAATCCGGGCTCAACTTGAGTACAGCGGCAAACGCATCGGCGGCGGCAGCCCGGTTGCCAAGCATCTGGTACAATTGCCCCATGATATATGTATACCTGGCCTTTACTTTTCGCTTGTTGGCGATTTCGACCGCGTCCTTCAACCGTTCTATGGCGCCTTCGTAATTGCCCCTTTCGATGTAGTACTGGGCACGGACGACCGGGAGCTCACGGAGGACATCATCCTGCAGCTCAGGCATTTTTTCAAGCTTTACGAGGTTGAAATCTGCCGCGATATAATTTTCCCTCTCGATGTACGTGCGGGCAAGCCACAGGATCGCCCCCTGGTAAGCCGGCTTGTGGCCGAACATCCCGTTTTCCTTTTCAGTGGGCTGTGGTTTCTTTTCCTTCTCCGTTTCAGGCTTTTTCTCCGTGGATTTGGGTGCACTCACATCCTTTTTCGGGGGTGCGGGTGCTGTTTGCCCGGGTTTGGTTTCTTCTGGCTTGTTCCGCTCTGGAGCAAGTATCCTTTTACCTTTTTTCCGGGCTTTTTGCCTTTGCTTCTGAAGTTTCCTCAGCTTTTTGTTGTAGCGTTTGCGCTCTTTGGCAGCTTTTTTGGAAGCCCTGGCGGCTTTTGCCGAACGTTTCTTCTTCTCGCTTTCAATTTTGGCCCTTTTCTGCTTGGATACTCTTTTTGCGTTCTTTTTCCTTGGCTTGATATTCGTGCGCTGCCCGTTGGGCTTGAATTCATCCATGAAAAACTCCAGGGCATTCTGGGCAGATTCATAGTCCTGTTTCAGGAATTCCGATTGCCCGATCAGGAGGTAGCAATCGTCGGCCCAGTCGCTGTATTCGTGCAGGGTGACGACCACGGAGACCTTCTTGATCGCCTCGTCAAGGTTGCTCTTTACGGCATCGGCATTGTCTACAGCTGCATATTCATAGAGAGGGAGAAGTTCGTTATAATTGTCAACGTGCTGTTCATTGAGTTGCAGGATGCTTTCCTCAACGAGTTCGTTGGCATTGAAGTACCCATTGAATTTGGACGTCAGATTATGGTAAAATAGCGCTAATTTTGATTGATCGTTGCGGCTTTTGGTCGTTGCGCAACCACTGATCAGCACAATCAGCAATACGTAGAGAGAATATTTTTTCACGATGTTCCTATTCGTTGCATATGATAACGACCCTGATGCGTTAAAAGTATATGATTTTCAAGGTTTAAGGTGCATTCACGGCTGCAAATGTATCCATAATTTATCTAATGTAAAGCCATGTCCCAGCAAATCGCCAAGACCAATAAATGGAAGGATTTATACAGGCTGGTCATCCTCCGGGAGGATACCCTTGAGGAAGTCAGTTCCTATAAGCTGACACTGCTCAATATCTATATTGCGCTATCGAGTATCCTTGTACTGGTGAGCCTGATCGTGGTCCTGCTCATCTTTTTTACCCCTTTGAAGAAGCTCGTGCCCGGGTACGGGGACCCTTCCGAAGACAAGGCATACATGGAATTGTACAGGAAGGTACAAGACATGGAAAAGCAACTCACCGCATACCAGATCTACACTGCGAATTTTCGCAAGATGATCATGGGTTATGACACGAGCAACGCTGAAAACGAACGGCCCTCTGTTCCGCCGCTGGAACTCGTGGGTACCGGCGAAAGCGGGCGAACAGGCGAGACAGAAATGGAGGAAGACCTGAAAGGTGCGGATGTGGCTCCGTTGGAGCAATCGGATACCGCTGACCGGAAAATTGTATATGCACAGACCTCGAATGCGAACACATTGCACAACCTGTACCTCATCCCGCCGGTGACTGGCTCCTTGAGCAGTACGTTCAACGCGGAGATCGGCCACTTCGGAGTGGATATCCTGGCACCGAAAGATACCCCTGTAAAGTCAATCCTGGACGGATACGTGATCACATCGGACTGGACACTGGAAACCGGGAATACGATTGGCATCCAGCATAGGAATGACCTTGTCACCTTTTACAAGCACAACGCGGTACTCCTGAAAAAGGTAGGGGATTATGTGCCCGCCGGTGAGGCCATTGCCCTGGTTGGAAATACAGGTAAATTCTCCACTGGACCGCACCTCCATTTTGAATTGTGGCAAAATGGAGTGCCGGTCGACCCGGCCAGGTATATCAAATTTGAGTAAGCGCAACCTGAAAGAAGGCCATGAATAGGGACAGGTAGAAACATATTACTACCTTTGATCACATATTGTAAACATGGACAAATGAGCAATCCAGCTTTAAAAGACCTGTATGACGCGGATGGCAACCTGATCAGCCCGATCCTTCCAGAGGGTGTCAAGAACTATCTCATCGACATAGACGGGACAATTTGTGATGATATCCCGAATGAAGAACCGGAGCGGATGGCCACATGTGACTTTTATCCGGATGCCAGGGAAACGATAAACAGGTGGTATGATGAAGGACATATCATTACCTTTTTTACAAGCAGGACTGATGAACACAGGGAAATTACTGAAAGGTGGTTGCGCAAAAACGGCTTCAAGTATCACGGGATCCTGCTAAACAAACCCAGGGGGGGGAATTACCACTGGATCGACAACCACCTCGTGAAAGCGACAAGATACAAGGGGAAATTTACCGACCTCGTCAAAAAGCTTGTTGAAATTGAAGTTTTCGAGCACTGAACCGCCTAACGGAGCAGATCATCCATTGCTTCCCGGATCTTCCCGAATTGAAATGTGGCACCTGCATCCAATGCCTTTCCAGCACTGGCATTGCAACTGTCGAGCATAATTTGATAGGCTCTCCCCAGTAAAATTTTTAGAAAAAGGGTTGGCACAGGCAAAATGATGCCGGGCCTGAAAGCTCTGCGCAAAGCTTTTGCCAGTTCTTTTGCAGACACAGGATCCGGGGCGACGCCATTGTATATCCCTTCCATCCCGCTGTCTTGTGCAGACATGAGGAACAGGTTGACCAGGTCATCAAGATGGATCCAGGATTGTACCTGCGCGCCATCTCCAAAATAGCCATAGATCCCAAACCTGGCCGGAAGGAGCATGTTCCGAATCAGCTGGCTGCCCCTTGCCAGCACGAGCCCGATCCGAATCACAACCGTCCGGATTCCCATTTGCGCAATTTGCTGATGAGCATCTTCCCATTCCATGACGCTGCGGACGATAAACCTGTTCGGGTTACCAGCGTCCTCCTCAGTCACTTTTTCTTGTCCGCTGTTCCCGTAGATCCCGATTGCCGATGCACCGATGTAGCATTCCGGCTTGTATCCTTTTTGATCGAAGAAGCTTTTGAGCACTTCGGCTGACCTGACCCTGCTCTCGATAATCAACTGCTGATATTCCGGTGACCATCGCTTCCCCACGATCGGCGCTCCAGCCAAATTGTAGACGAAAGGCGCTGCCGGCAGTGCCTCTGTGTCTATCTTTCCTTTCATAGGGTCCCAGTAGACCTGCGTCATCCTGTTGCCGGGCTGGCTTTGCGGGGTGCGTGTCAGGATATAGACATGATACCCGGCAGTCGACAGTTGCCTGCTGATCTCGGAACCGATTAATCCGGTCCCTCCACTGATAATCACCGTTTTTTCCATCTCCATGACCTTGATGATACTCTTGCATTAGTAACCCTCAAGATGTATGCTTTGTTTGTACATTTGTAAGTATTCATCAAACGATCCCTGCTTTCATGGCACGAAGAATTCTGACACTCCCCATATTCCTGATTCTGTTGATGACCGGTTGTCAGGATAAGACTGCCACGGACCAGGCTGATTTCCTTGTCCAGATCCGCCTGGCAAGTGAGCCGGATAACCTGCATCCCATGTTTTCACGAAGTGCATATGCAACACAGATCGAGAACCTGGTCTTTTATCCATTAGCAGAATTTGACCCATACACCCTGGAACTGATGCCCTTGCTCATCGAAGAGATGCCCAAAGCAGAACTCATCGAGGAAGGTGAATTTGAAGGTCTGTACAGGTATTCCTTCAGGATGAGGGAAGAGGCATCCTGGGATGATGGCAAACCTGTCACTGCATATGATTATCTCTTTACCATCAAGGCTGCTTTTAATCCGAGGGTGAATGCACCGAGTTGGCGCGGGTTCCTTGATGCGATTCGTGCGGTAGAGATCGATGCTGAAGATCCAAAATCATGTGAAGTTTACCTGAGCGGCAAGAATATGATATCAGACCTGATTGTGGTCAACTTCGCTGTATTTCCGGTTCATATCTATGATGCTGGAAACCTGATGGGGGATATCCTGTTGGATGAGCTTCGGGTCGATGTGCCCGAGGATACGCTGGTTTCCTGGTACCCGAAGCTGGAATCTTTTGCTGATGCATTCAGCAGTGTGCAGTACAACCGGGAAACCATCAGCGGGGCAGGCCCCTACCGGTTTGTGGAGTGGGGTACAGGACAATCCATTATCCTTGAGAAAAAGGAAAACTGGTGGGGCGACCAGGTGGAAGATGCACCAGATATGATGAAAGGGAACCCGACCCGGATCACATATACATTTGTGCCGGATGAGAATACCGCTCTGGCAGCGATGAAAGACGGGGCATTTGATATCTTTTCCGAGGTAGGTTCTGAAGCTTTCCTGCAACTCAAGAATGATCCGCAGTATGCAGACAGGTTCAACTTTTATACACCTTCCCTGATGCAGTTCCATGCACTCGAGCTGAATAACCGCGATCCGAAGCTGGCTGATGCCAGGGTACGGAAAGCGCTTGCAGCGCTGCTGGATTATGATGCGATCATTGAAAATCTCACCGCCGGCCTGGCCCAGCGGACAGTCGGCCCGATCCATCCTTCGAAGCCCTATTATAACCGCGAGATCATGGCCCCTGGGCAGGATCTTGAACTTGCCCGGGAATACCTTGCAGAAGCTGGCTGGCGGGATACAAATGGGGACGGAACCGTTGATAAGGTCATTGACGGAGTTCCCACAGAACTTGATTTGTCCGTGCTGGTAAGCCAGCGGAAAGAGGGACAGCAAATTGCCCTGATCCTGCAACAGAATGCGGCAAGGGTCGGTATCGGTATTGAGATCGAAACACGGGACGGCCAGCAGATCCTATCTGCATTGCGCACAAGGGATTTTGATATCCTGCCTATGCGTGTCAGATCAAATCCGTACATGTATGATCCCTACCAGACGTGGCACAGTGATAGTGATAAGCCGGGTGGCTCCAACCGGAGCGGATACCATGACAAGGAAGTGGACGAGATCATCGAACGCATCCGCCTGGCGGAGGATCCTGCTGAAGTGCACCGGTTGTACCTCGAATTCCAGGAAGAACTCGCAAAGGACCAGCCTGTGATCTTCCTGTATGTGCCCGAAGAGAAGATCATTGCAAACAAACGCATCAGGATGCAGCCCTCATCCCGCAGGCCCGGGTATTTTGAAAATTTGTTTGAACAGGCTTCAATATGATGCCCGGGTGTAAGGCACCCGTTTTAGATCATTGATTATATGGGATACGGAGGGGCGATCAGAAGGTTGATATGGATGATACCGGCATTGTTCCTTGTATCCGTGCTGGCTTTTTTCCTCAGCAGGGCCATACCCGGGGATCCTGTGGTTGCCTTCCTTGAGGAGCCATTGCCACAAGCCAATACGGCATCCGGTTTTTTCAAGCACCGGGATGCCTATGCACGTACAGCGCGCAACCTTGGCCTGGACAAGCCACTTTTCTATTTTTCGGTTCATTCACACGTGGTCAGTGATACCCTGTACCGGATTCTGCCACCCGATGAGCGATTAGCCGCAAGGCGACTCGCTTTTGAATCGGGAAACTGGGCAAAGGTTCAGCAACTGCGGAAGGACGTTTACCAGATGATCGGTGTACTCGATGAGACGGGGAGCCAAGAGTCAGGCATACCCTACCGAAGGTGGCAGAATGAACTGGCGTTTGCACTTGAGGAAGGAAGCCCTGAGCGGGTACTCCAGCGGATTGATGGCATCATGGATAATCCGAACCCGGGTTGGGAAGGAACGAGCCTGTACCGGGATTTTCTGCAATTGCAAAAACAAGCCCGTTCACTTTCAGGGAAAGACAGAAAATTCCTGTGGTGGCCTGCTTTTTCATGGTATGGCAGGGAAAACCAGTTCCATCACTGGTTTTCAGGTGTGCTGAGAGGTGATTTCGGGGTTTCATCCCGTGACTCAAAACCTGTCTTCTCCAAGATCAGCGAAGCGTTGAAATGGACCTTGTGGTTGAACGGATTAGCACTTTTCCTGGCTTTTGCAGCAGCGATACCCATTGGGATCTGGCTAGCCCGGTTCAGGCACAGGAGAACGGCTCAATGGACAAGGGCAGGTCTTTTCGCGCTGTATGCCGTTCCCTCCTTCTGGTTGGCGACGATCATGGTTGTCTTTTTTACGACACCTGAATACGGGCAATGGCTGGACTGGTTTCCTACTCAGGGGCTGGGCAACTACCGGTATGCAGAAACGGCATTCGGAAGATTTTCAATCATTGCCTGGCATCTCGT
>JARQTN010000003.1 GCA_029976695.1 Lewinellaceae bacterium | reverse complement strand
GGGTCAAAATTGATCCAAAATGTTGTAGGTTTGAACCTCCATTGGCGGATTTTGAAAAGACTGTCGCTTTCTGTCATTTATGAAGGCACATTTGAACAGAATAAGCATACAGACAGAATTCGTTTAAATTTGAGCAAGAGATTCAGATAACCCGTAAATACTTACGATCATGATCTATAAACACATGAAACACACATATTTACTGCTCATTTTATTTGCGCTGGCATTCACGGCTTGCAAGTCAAAACCCGTGGTCATCGAGGCTCAGGGGAAAGATGGTGAAAACAATATGCAGGCGCTCCTCCAGAATACCCACAGCGAAGCGCATACGGTTGAGGTAAAAGAAGTGCTTCAGGCGACCAAGTACACCTATGCCAAAGTCGAGGAGAAGGGTGAAGAGTATTGGATTGCGATCCCTTCAAGTGAAATCGAGGAAGGTGCAACCTACCAGTATGTGGGCGGTTTGAAGAAAACGAATTTTTACAGCCGTGATTTCAAGCGGACCTTCCCGACCATTTTCCTCGTTTCCAGCCTTGTCAATGCTGAAACGGGCAAGCGCAGCGACCAGCTTGAATTACATGCTGATGTCGGTCAGCGCGTAAACCAGGCAACGACCCCGGCAAGCGAAATCGCACCTGCCGAAGGTGGCATTTCCCTCGAAGAGCTGTACAAGAACCGGGAGAAATATGCGGGCAAGAAAGTCACCGTAACAGGCAAGTGTGTCAAGGTGAACAATGAGATCATGGAGAGGAACTGGGTGCATATCCAGGATGGAACGATGGATGGGGATGAGCCTTATGACCTGACGATCACCACAGATGCACTGATCATGGTCGGCATCACGGTCACGATGGAAGGCGTGATCGCCCTGGACAAGGATTTCGGAGCCGGATACCGGTATGACATTATTATGGAGAATGCTTCCCGCAAATAATGCATTATGAAAAAGATCATAGAAGCACTTTTTTCTACCCGCATGGCGGGATTATATATGCTCCTGGTGGCGATTGCCATCGGGGTTGCGACATTCATTGAAAATGACTTCGGAACCAGTTCGGCACAAAAGCTGATTTTCAGGGCGAAATGGTTCGAATTGCTCCTTCTCCTGTTTTCCATTTCACTGGTCAACAATATTATCAAGTACAGGATGATCCAGAACAAGAAATGGTCCATCCTGACCTTCCACGCGTCGATTCTGGTCATCCTTTTAGGTTCACTGATCACCAGGTATTTCGGATACGAGGGGATGATGCATATCCGTGAGGGAGAAGCTTCCAGTGAATTCCTTTCTGCGGAATCCTACCTTCAGTTTGAGGTTGAAACGGATGGGCAGTTATACATGTTCGAGAAGCAAATTCTCTTTTCCTCACTCGGGGATAATACATGGCAGGAGTCCTTCCAGCTTGGCGACAATATGGTGGATGTACAGGTATTGGACTTTATCCCGAATCCGGGCCAGGTGCTGGAAGAAACACCCGATGGGAATCCGGTCCTGCAAATCGTGAGTACATCGGGAGAAGGAAGGAAAGAATACTACCTGAGTGAGAAGGAGATGATCAGCATTAATGGCACCTTGTTCAATTTCGGATTACCAAACAATCCCGGGGCCGTCAACCTCTATTACAGGAATGATTCCCTGATCATCAACACGGCGTTTCCGATGAGCCAGATGACGATGGCCACACAGCAGCAGAATCCCGTTCCGGCCGGACAGGACCAGATGCTGTTCCTGCGCAGCCTGTACTCAAGCGATCGGGTCAGTTTTGTAGTCAGTGATTTCAAGCCAAAGGCAGAGCGGAAGATGGTATCTACTGCGATGAAGTTATCCAGCAGCAACTTTGGTTCGGCCCATGTCCGTGTCACAGCCAATAGCGGGCAGGTCAAGGATGCCTACGTGACAGGGCAAAAAGGAGTCGAAGGAAAGCCGGTAAGCATGGATTTTCCGGGCATGCAGGTACGTGTAGCTTATGGTGCAAAGAAGATCCAGCTTCCGTTTGCGATCCGGCTGCATGATTTCATCATGGACCGTTATCCTGGCACGGACAACCCTTCTTCGTATGCAAGCGAAGTGACAGTGATCCACCCTGAAAAAGATGTCCATATGGACTACCGGATATTCATGAACAATATCCTGAATTACGGCGGGTACCGCTTTTTCCAGTCATCCTATGACAAGGATGAAAAAGGCACCTATCTGAGCGTGAATCATGACTTTTGGGGTACCTGGGTGACATACCTGGGTTATTTTCTGCTGACAGCCGGTATGGTGGTGATGTTCTTCAGCAAGAAAAGCCGGTTCCAGGAGCTTTCTGCCAGGTTGAAAAAGATCCGGAAAAAAACGGCTGCACCTGCGGCAACAACAATGATCCTGCTCCTGGGCATGCTCATGCCGGCGCATGCCTCCGCAGAGGGAACGTTTATCGATTTCCAGGCGAAGGAGATCTCTGATGCGCATGCGCAGAAATTCGGCCGCCTGCTCGTGCAGGACTTCAAAGGAAGGATCAAGCCAATGAATAC
>JARQTN010000002.1 GCA_029976695.1 Lewinellaceae bacterium | reverse complement strand
CCAACGCTTCCTTCCAGGCTGATCTCAAGCAATTTTTGCGCTTCAACCGCAAACTCCATCGGGAGTTCATTGAAGACCTCCTTGCAATACCCGTTGACAATCATATTGATGGCATCTTCCTCACTCAGGCCGCGCTGCGCACAATAGAACAACTGGTCTTCACCGATTTTCGAAGTTGTGGCCTCGTGTTCCACTTTTGCCGTATGGTTTTCAACTTCCAGGTAGGGGAAGGTGTGCGCACCACATTTGTCACCCATCAGCAGTGAATCACACTGGCTGAAATTGTGGGCATTTTCTGCGCGTTTGCCGATCTTCACCAGGCCACGATACGAATTGTGGCTCTTCCCGGCCGAGATCCCTTTCGAGACGATCGTGCTGCGGGTGTTTTTACCGATATGGATCATCTTGGTGCCTGTATCGGCCTGCTGGTAATTGTTGGTCACAGCCACCGAGTAAAATTCACCCACGGAATTGTCCCCCTTGAGCACGCAACTCGGATATTTCCAGGTGACGGCGCTCCCTGTTTCGACCTGGGTCCAGGTGATTTTGGAGTTGTTCCCGGCGCATAATCCGCGCTTGGTCACAAAATTGTAAATGCCGCCTTTACCTTCTTTATCCCCGGGGTACCAATTCTGGACCGTGGAGTATTTCACGTAGGCATTTTCTTTGGCGATGATTTCGACGACTGCGGCATGTAGCTGGTTTTCATCTCTGATCGGGGCTGTGCACCCTTCCAGGTAACTGACATAACTGTCATCTTCAGCAACGATCAGGGTGCGTTCAAACTGGCCGGTATTTGCGGCATTGATGCGGAAGTAGGTGCTGAGCTCCATCGGGCATTTTACACCTTTCGGGATGTAGCAGAATGAACCATCGGAAAACACAGCGGAATTGAGCGCTGCATAGTAGTTGTCCTTGTAGGGAACGACTGTTCCCAAATATTTTTTGACGAGATCCGGATGGTCCTGGACAGCTTCGCTGAACGAACAAAAGATGATGCCCTTTTCGGCAAGTTGTTTTTTGAAGGTCGTTTTTACAGAAACGCTGTCCATGACGGCATCAACGGCCACTCCCGCCAGAACTTTCTGCTCATGCAACGGGACGCCAAGGCGCTCGAAGGTCCTGATCAGTTCCGGGTCTGCCTCATCCAGGCTGTTGAGCAATTTTTTCTTCTTCGGGGCGGCATAATAAATAATGTCCTGGAAGTCAATGTCCGGGTATTTCACATTTGGCCACCTGGGTTCCTTGAGGGTCAGCCAGTGCCTGTAAGCTTTGAGCCTGAACTCCAGCATGAATTCAGGCTCATTTTTCTTCATGGAAATCCCCCTGATGATCTCTTCATTGAGGCCTTTTGGGAAGACGTCCATGTCGATATCACTCGAGAAGCCATATTTATAATCACTGCTGGTGTGTTTTTCCAGCGTTTGCATCGAATCACTCATTGGCGTTGTTTTTTCAAAGGAAGCACAAAGATCATGAATCTTATACAAAAAAGTATATATTATGTTTTACAATTTTCGAGCAAAAAGGTTTGCGATTTGACCTGATTTATGAACAGACAATATAAAAGTCAGAAAAACCCTGTCCGGTTTTGTCCGGACAGGGCTTTATCTGAGCTTTTGCTCTATAAAGTATATATGATATGGATCAGGAGGATTGAAGGGTTGATGTCAGATCTTCAAGCTCCTGGTCTCGTGGCTGCCTGAATACCAGGTTTTCTCCAAAACTGTCGAGCAGGACGACCGATTTCGGTTTTACGGACCCGTCGAGGAGGCCTCTTGAAAGCTCCTGGAGTACTTTCTTGTGCATGACCCGCTTGATGGGCCTTGCCCCGAATTCGGGATCGTACCCCGCTTCGACGATATAGCTGATCGCTTCCGGAGTCACCCGGAGGGTGATTTCCTGCTTGTCCAGGGTCTTCCTCAGCAACCCAAGCTGCATTTTGACGATATCCCGGATATTTTCCTTCGTAAGCGGACGGAACATCACGATATCGTCGATCCTGTTCAGGAACTCGGGGCGCATTGTTTTCTTCAGCAATTCAAAGATCAGCTGCTGTGTCTCTTCGATGCGCTCTTCGGCATTTTCATCCGAAAGGCCTTCCAGCTTCTCCCTGATCAGTTGTGACCCGATATTCGAAGTCATGATGATGATGGCATTTTTGAAGTTCGCGACCCTGCCCTTGTTGTCGGTCAGCCGGCCGTCATCCAGCACCTGCAACAGGATGTTGAATACATCCGGGTGTGCTTTTTCCACTTCATCGAGCAGGACAACAGAGTAAGGTTTCCTGCGTACAGCTTCCGTCAGCTGGCCGCCTTCTTCATAGCCGACGTAGCCGGGAGGCGCCCCGACGAGCCTGGATACGGTGTGCCGCTCCTGGTATTCGCTCATGTCAATCCGCGTCATCATGTCCTCATCGTCGAACAGGTACTCTGCAATCGCCTTGGCAAGCTCCGTCTTCCCGACGCCGGTTGTGCCCAGGAACAGGAAGGATCCGATCGGGCGCTTCTCGTCGGAGAGCCCGGTCCGGTTGATCCGGATGGCATTTGCAACCGCACTGATCGCTTCATCCTGGCCGACGACACGCTTGTGCAGCTCATCCTCCAAATGGAGCAGTTTTTCTTTTTCGCTCTGCATCATCCGCGTGACCGGGATGCCCGTCCATTTGGCTACGATCTCAGCGATGTCCTCGGCATCGACTTCCTCCTTCAGGAGTGATTTGCCGGTCGCCTGCATGAGTTCGAGCTCCTCGTTTGCTTCTCCAAGCTCATTTTCCAGTTGCGGGAGCTTTCCGTATTTGATCTCCGCGACCTCGCTCAGCCTTCCTTCGCGTTCCAACTGGCGTGCCCGGAGTTTCAGGTCTTCCATTTCCTTCTTCAGGTTCTGGACCCGCTGGACGATCTCGCGTTCGTTTTCCCATTGTGCCCGCAAGGCATTACGTTCCTCCTCAAGGGAAGCGATCTCCATATTCAGGATCTTGAGCTTTTGCTCGTCATCTTCCCTTTTGATCGCCTCGCGTTCGATGGTGAGCTGCCTGATCTTCCGCTCCAGTTCATCCAGCTCTTCAGGCATGGAATTCATTTCAAGCCTCAGTCTGGCAGCTGCTTCATCGATCAGGTCGATTGCCTTGTCAGGAAGGAACCTGTCGGTGATATACCTGTGTGATAGCTGCACGGCGGCCACCACCGCTTCATCAAGGATATTGATCTTGTGGTGCGTTTCGTACCGTTCCTTCAACCCGCGGAGGATGGAGATGGCATCTTCAGGAGAGGGCTCGTCTACCACAACGGTCTGGAACCGCCTTTCCAGTGCCTTGTCCTTTTCAAAATATTTCTGGTACTCGTTGAGCGTCGTGGCGCCGATGGCACGCAGTTCACCGCGGGCAAGTGCCGGTTTCAGGATGTTGGCCGCATCCATGGCCCCCTCGCTTTTACCTGCCCCGACGAGGGTGTGGATCTCGTCAATGAAGAGGATGATTTCGCCTTCAGCGGTGACAACTTCCTTGATCACAGACTTGAGGCGTTCTTCGAATTCGCCCTTGTATTTTGCCCCGGCGATCAGTGCGCCCATGTCCAGGGCGAAGATCTCCTGGTGCAGGAGGTCATCGGGCACATCACCGTTTACGATCCTGTGCGCCATGCCCTCCACGATCGCCGTTTTTCCGACCCCGGGCTCCCCGATGAGGATCGGGTTGTTCTTGCTCCGCCTCGCCAGGATGTGCAGCACACGCCTGATCTCCTCGTCCCTGCCGATGACCGGGTCGAGCTTTCCGCTCTTGGCACGTTCATTCAGGTTGATCGCATACTTGTTCAGGGCATTGTATGTAGTCTCGGCGCTATGTGAAGTCACCTTGCCACCCTTCCGCAGCTGCCTGATGGCATCCTTCAGTTCCTTTTCGTTTACGCCTGCGTCCTTCAGGAGCTGCGCAATATCGCTTTTGACTTTCAGGATACCCAGAAGCAAATGCTCGAGTGCCAGGTATTCGTCGCCCATATTTTTCATTTCCACATTGGCCTTCTGGATCGCGTCAATGCTCTCGCGCGTGAAGTAAGTCTGGTCAGCATCCACCTTCGGATATGACTGCACAATCGAATGCGTCGCATCCCTGATGGCTGATTCATTGACACCGAGCTTCTTCAACAGGAAAGGTGTTACGGCATCATCTACCTCGAAGATTGCCTGAAGCAGGTGTCCGGAGTCTACGGCCTGCTGGCTCAACTCCATGGCAAGCTGCTGGGCTCTCATCACAGCTTCTTGCGTCTTTATTGTCAAATTGTTCAAATTCATGTCTGATCGGTTTTTAATCCGGCATATGTATATCAATCTGTGTACCAGTGGATAAACCGGGAATTTTTGACAGGAAAGACATCTCAATTGCGGTCAATTTGGCACTGGCAGACTTCCTTCCATGACAAACTGGCTGTTGCGGAACTTTTCACTGCGTTTTCGCAAAGGATCTTTTCCATCCAGGAAAAAGGCAATTCTGAATGGCTGCTATGGGAGAGGGGCGCGGCGATTCCGTACTCTTTTTACATATAATGAAAAAAAATCATATTTAAATGAACAACATATTACACATATTTATATATTTGGGAAACAAAATGACATGACCTCCTATGAATAGTATCGTCACCCAACGGTTCATCAATTGTCTTGAAAAACTACTGGAGGACAATGTTGTAAAATCCAAACGGCAATTTGCATACGCGCTAGACTACCTGCCCCAGGGCATTTCGGAGATTGTGAATGGCAGGCGGGATGTCACGATTGAACTGATCAGGAAAGCGGTTGAAGTTTTCAATATGAATCCCGGTTTTCTTTTTTCGGGGACGACACCGCTTTTTACCGGTAAAGGGAAGGGAGAGGAGGATCTGAAAATCCTGACGGTGGTGACAGACAGCAGCAACCATGAGCGCATCGTGCATGTACCCGTTCCAGCACAGGCAGGCTATGTGGACCAGTTTCATGATCCGGTATTTGTGGAAAGCCTGCCGACCTACACACTCCCTGATCCGAATTTCAATCACGGAACCTATCGCTCTTTTGATGTCGCCGGTGACAGTATGGAGCCTGTGCTGTACCATGGAGACAAGATCATCTGTTCCTACATCGAGTCAGGATACTGGAAGCATGCCATCAAAAATGACCAGGTCTATGTTTTTGTGACATCGCAAGATATCGTGGTCAAACGGGCAATCAACAGGATCAGGGATGGCCTGGGCATCCAGCTTGTTTCCGACAATGACCTGTATGCGCCGTATGATCTTTCCCTTGAGGATATCAGGGAGATCTGGAAGGTTCGGCTGAAAATCACTTCCCGGCTTGACCTGCCTGATCACGACCATCAGACGGCATTCGGTTTGGAAGAGATCGAGGACAAACTGGATAGGCAGAACGAGATCATCAAGTCTTTGCTCCTTCAGGTTGGAGGACAAATGCCTCAGTACAGAAATGAAACATCACCATGAGCAGACGTGTTAAAATCAGCGGGAAAGCCAGGTTCCAGAATATCGATATGGGGTTCTGGGGGATTATCTCAGATGACGGGAAAAAGTACCGTCCGATCAACATGCCCGAGCAGCTCAAAATTGAGGGTGCGGATGTGCATTGCGTGGTGCAGGAGGTAGACTATGATGTGGATATTTACATGTGGGGGACCGCCGTGGAAGTAGTATCCTTCGAAACACCTTCTCCCTGATCGGAAAGGCAGCCGCCAGGTGCCTTTTGCCGGATATTTTGATTTCTCAATTTTTTCTCCTTTTAAAATCCGGATATCTTTGCACCATGATGCGTTTGATTTTCACCATGTTCCTGGTATGGGTCATGTGCGGAAGTGCCCTTGGACAGTTACCGGATGGTTTTGTCCGCCAGCAAGTGGTCACGGGCCTGAACCCTACAAAAATGGTCCTTGCACCAGACGGACGGATCTTTATTGCAGAAAAGCATGGTGTCGTCCGGATCATAAGAGATGACCAGATCCTTGAGGACCCGTTTTTGTCCGTGGAGGTGGACGATAACAATGAACGCGGCCTTGCGGGTATCACCCTTGACCCGGAATTCGAATCAAACCATTACGTTTATATCTATTATACGGTCCCGGGGTTATTCAAAAACAGGGTCAGCAGGTTCACTGCAAATGGTGACCGTGCGATCCCGGGGAGTGAGCAAGTCATTTTCGAACTGGATGAGCTGAGGTCGGATGTCCATAACGGCGGTGACCTCAGGTTCGGATTTGATGGAAAGCTCTATGTCACAACTGGAGATGGTGGTTTTTCGTGGGTATCGGAAAGCACAGAGTCGTTGCTTGGAAAGGTCTTGCGGATCAATCCAGACGGGTCCATCCCAGAGGACAATCCGTATTATTCCGAATATGCCGGTAAATACCGGGCCATCTATGCTTCCGGTTTCCGGAACCCGTTTACCAGCGCCATGCACCCCATTACGGGCGAACTCTATATCAATGATGTAGGTGCCGAGACATGGGAAGAGATCAACCATATCCAGCGGGGAAAATTTTATGGATGGTCTTCTGTCGAAGGATTCCGGACTGTCCAGAATGTCCCGGATCACTATGCCGATCCGCTTTATGCCTATGACCATGACAATGGCTGTGCCGCAGTGGGTGCCACGATCTATGAGCCGGAAACATTCCAGTTTCCGGAAAAATACTGGGGTAAATACTTCTTTGGGGATTACTGTACCGGTGAGATCCGGATTTATAACCTTGAGTCACAATCCTATGAGGGTGTTTTCATGACCGGGGCGGACAGGCTGATCTACCTGATCACGCACTTTGACGGCTCAATATACTACCTGGAGCGGCGGGGCAGGGGAGACGGTTCCCCCTGGGACAATACCTCCACAACCGAAGGGGTCTTGGGAAAGATCTTTTTCACGGGGTCCGGGGCGCCGTTCATTTCCATTCAGCCAAAGTCCGAGTTTGCCGTGATGGGCGAGCCTGTCGAATTTTCCGTTGAGGCAATTGGCGAAGGCCCATTGTCCTACCAGTGGTTTGACGACGGGGTGGCAGTTCCCGGGGCGACAGAGCCGGTTTTTCGCATAGCATCTGCATCACTCGACATGGATCAGTCCGTAATCAATGCCCGCGTGTGGAATATGCTGGATACGATCGAATCCATGAGTGCACAATTATCTGTGACAGACAATCAGCGACCTGTGCTCACCATCATCTCACCGGAGGAAGGAGCGACTTATGGTGCCGGGGATTCCATCCCGTTCTTCGGTATTGCCCGTGATCCGGAATCAGGAAACGTGCCCCTCGAAAAAGTCGGCTGGCGTATTGATTTTCACCATGATGAACATACCCACCCGGCAACCAACCTGGCTTATGGATTTGACCAGGGGACATTCGATGTTCCTGCGATCGGGGAGATCGATACCAATGTGTTTTACAGGTTTTACCTCCTTGCAGAGGATGATGAAGGCCTGAGGAATGTCGTTTCGAGGGATGTCTATCCCAGGATCGTGCAGAATACCATCCAGACAATCCCATCCGGGTTGCTTGTGAATTCAGACGGGAAACTGAACAGTACGCCTCTGCCGGTTTTCAGTGTGGAAGGGTTGACCAGGACGATCTCCGCGCCAAAAAAGCAGGTCAGGGGCGACAGCATTTACTTTTTTAAGTTCTGGTCTGATGGATCCCAATCCCCGACAAGGCAATTCGATGCGGGCGATCGGACCAAAGAGGATGCATACACTGCTGAATACCGGGGTATCACCTTGGGCAAGGGAGGCGGGTGGACAGTTTCCTATTTTGACAACCTGGACCTTGAAGGTCCCCCGGTCGCCGTTTCCCAGGATTCTGCGATTGATTACCTCTTCCATACCAGCAAACCGCACCCGCTTCTTCCGGACGATTATTACAGTGTCCGGTGGGAAGGATACCTGCTGCCGTACCTGACCGATCACTACCAGTTTTCCCTGCAGGCAGATGATGGCGTTCGGATGTGGATCGGTGATGAACTGGTCATTGATGACTGGACTGGGGGCGTGCATTATGCAAAAGGTTCCGCTTTCCTTGAGGAAGGAAAACTCTACCCGGTGAAGCTTGAATACTTTGAACATACCTGGGGGGCTTTCATCATCCTGAAATGGCTTTCATCCCATTTCGGGGAGGAAGTGATTCCTGCAACACAGATGTATCCTGCAGATGCCTTCGACTTCGAACAGGTATCTCCTTTACAGCTTTCACCGAACCCGGCATCTACCATGGCATATCTTTCCACTTATGCGGAACGGCGGACAGATCTGAGGATTGAGATCCGCGACATGCTTGGACGGCTGGTATTCGAACAGCCCCTTCATCTTGAGTTCGGCCAGAACAGGGTGGGGCTGGATATTTCGCGCATTCCAATGGGAAGTTATTTCCTCCAGTGCCTTGGCCGGGACAATGAACCCGTGTATGAGTCTGCACTTGTCATCCAGCGATGATCACTGCTTCAGTTTGGAGCGGTGTGCTTCCATCAGTTTGCCTGAAAGAAGCGCCGCACCCCTGAGTACATCTGCCGGTATCTTCTCCTCGGCAAAGGCAGTCCAGTACTTTTCGACAAAATGGGTATCAAAATCACCCTGGATGAATGCCGGGGACTCCATGACAAATTTGCCAAATGGAAGTGTGGTTTTCGGTCCGCGGATATGGTATCTCCGGATCGCCTCGATCATCTTAGTGATTGCGGCATAACGGTCGGGGCCGTATGAGATCAGTTTTGAGATCATCGGATCATAGTAAATGGGGATATCCATCCCTTCATCAAACCCGTCATCAACCCTGATCCCTTCACCTTCCGGGCGTTCGTATTTGACGAGTTTGCCGATCGAGGGCATGAAATTTTCGTGGGGATCCTCAGCGTAGACCCTGAGCTCGATCGCATGCCCATTCATCCTGACATCTTCCTGGCCGAAAGGAAGTCGTTTACCTTCAGCGACATGGATCTGGAGTTCCACGAGATCAACACCTGTGATCAATTCTGTGACAGGATGCTCTACCTGCAGTCGCGTATTCATCTCCAGGAAGTAATACCGCATGTGTTCATCCATCAGGAACTCTACGGTACCGGTGCTGAAATACGCGCAGGATTTTGCCACCTTGATCGCATCCGCACCCATCTTCTCCCTTAATTCGGGTGTCAGGATCGCAGAAGGAGCCTCCTCAATGACTTTCTGGTGCCGCCTCTGGACACTGCATTCACGTTCGAAGAAATGGACGTAGTTACCGTGCTGGTCACCCAGGATCTGGATCTCGATATGCCTGGGGGAAGCGATATACTTTTCAATGAAGACAGACGGATCTCCGAATGCGCTTTCAGCCTCGCTCATGGCCCTTTTCAGGCTTTCCTCAAATTCCCTTTCATGTTGTACGATGCGCATTCCCTTCCCTCCGCCGCCGGCAGAAGCCTTGATCAGGACCGGGAAGCCGATCTCCCGGGCAATGCTAATCGCCTCTCCAACATCCCCGATCGCTTCATCCGTACCGGGAACCATGGGGATGCTGTACTTTTTAACCGCAGCTTTTGCTTCAAGTTTGCTTCCCATGACCCGGATGGAATGCGGGGAAGGGCCGATGAATACCAGGCCGGCATCCTGGACTGCCTGGGCAAATTGGGCATTCTCGCTCAGGAATCCGTATCCCGGGTGAATGCCCTCTGCTCCGGACCGTACTGCTGCCTGGATGATCTTTTCCTGGTTCAAATAGCTCTCTGATGAAGGCGCACGTCCAATATGTACGGCTTCATGAGCCATGACAACATGCGGCGCATCACGGTCTGCATCCGAGTATACAGCCACACTTTGAATCCCTAATTTGTGCAGGGTGCGAAAGATGCGGCAGGCGATTTCCCCCCGGTTGGCAACTAAGATTTTTCTCATGCGCCAAAGATAATGACCATTTCCGGCTTCTCAATTTTTTCCCTGTTGCCTTCCCGGCCTCTGTGAAATTTCATATTATGGCTGCCTAAATCACATGTCATGAAAGATTCACCGGAATTACTCTGGAAGCCGACCACTGAATTTGTTGCGCATTCACGCATGGCGCACTTCCGGAATTGGTTGGAGGAGCGGGCTGACAGGGCATTTGAGGATTACACCGCGTTGTGGCAATATTCGGTTGACGAGGTCGGAGAATTCTGGCAGGCAATCGCGGATTATTTCGATGTGATCTTCCATGACCAGCCCCAATCCGTCCTGGAGTGTGGGCAGATGCCTGATGTGCGGTGGTTTGAGGGGGGCACACTCAATTATGCCGAGCATATCTTCCGCAATTTTTCTCATGACAGGCCTGCGATCATTTTCCAGTCCGAGCAGCATCCGTTGAGGGAGATCTCCTGGGTGGAAATGCGCGACCAGGTCAGCCGGCTGAGGAGCTATTTCAAATCAGCTGGCGTGCATGCAGGAGATACGGTTGTGGGATTCATGCCCAATATCCCGGAAGCGACCTATGCTTTCCTTGCGGCAAATTCATTGGGTGCGGTCTGGTCCAG
>JARQTN010000001.1 GCA_029976695.1 Lewinellaceae bacterium | reverse complement strand
CCCAGGTGCAGGATGCGTCCCCCCGTCTGGTTCACGGGTGACGTACTCTTCCCGATCACAATCCCATCCTCGGGAGACCGGTATTCACGGATCTTGTCTCCAAAGATATTGTACTGGTTCGCGATGAGCTGGTCTTTGATGACCCTTTCGCCTACCCTGGGGAGCACGCTCAACAGACCACCTTTGTCCGTATAGATCCAGTAGGATTTTTTGCATAGTACAGGCGGGGTCTCAGGCACTTCAATATCGCCGTCAATCATGTCCAGGTATACAAGCGCATTGTACAGCCCGGTGATCCCGGACCTGATCATGCCCCGCTGGAAGGTGTTGGGGTTACCCACTTCCATGGTGATCGCCTTGATGCCCATCTCTTCGGCTGCGCCTCTCAATGTTCCGTCAGATGGCGGGTTATGGACGATGATCGTGGCATTCTGGAGGAGTGCGAGTTGTTTGGTTGCCGGATCTTCCATGTCTGCCCGGATATAGTACGAATTGACCCTGCCGTTGCTGGCCGTATGGAGGTCGAGCAGGTAGTCGAATTTTGTCAGGACCTCGCTGGCAAACCGGTGTGTATAAGCCTGGCTGACATTGCCACCTGTTTTGCCCGGCATGATATGGTTCAGGTCCACACCATCGGTAAACCTTCTTTTTTTTCGCAGAAAGGATGGCACGTTGACAACCGGCACACCGATGATCGTGCCCCTTACTTTTTTATCGGCTACTTCCTTGAAAAGCCTTTGGATGACTGGAATGCCATTCAGCTCATTGCCGTGTACGGCGGCGGTGAGTCCCAATACCGGCCCTTCCTCACTACCCCGTCCGATCAATAATGGTATGGAAATAGGTTCGCCAAAAGGATCAGTCGTAATGTCAAACCAGACACGGTGCAATGCCCCGCGGGCAAACAGCTCAAGGTCAAGTTCTTCGATATGCGGGATATCCATCATTCTTCGAGGCAATAAGAAACGAAATGCTCTGCAAATATTTTTGAAAGGGGCTTGCCAGACGATTTTTCCCCGGGCGAGATGCCCCCGATGCTCAGTGTATTGATTTCCGAGATGACCCGTTTTCCGCTATTGTCCACAAGTGTATCGAGGCCATAGTAAAAGATGCCGAGTTCCAGCAGGATCGGGTTGAGGTATTCGATGATTTCCATTTCCCTGTCATCAGGTTCCTGCAGGACATCCCTGCCGCCCTGTGAGACATTGCAGATCCAGCCGTTTTTTGGCGGGAAACGCAGCGAACTGGTCAGCACCTCTCCATCGACGACCACGATCCGCTTGTCCCCCTGGTCAAGGTTGTGCAAATATTCCATGGCCAGGTAAGGTTGCGGGTTGTCCACATACATCCGGGCAAAACTGTCGTAGGAGGTTTCCTGGTTCTCGATCCACACCCTGCGCCCGTCAATTTTGATGATTCCCTTGCCGGCGTAGGATTGCAGCGGTTTCAGGACGCATGGGTTCCGGAAGTTCAGGATATCCTCAAATTTTTCAATCAGGGCCATGGGGGCAGTAAACTGATCCAGCTCCAGGAGAAATGCCTTGCTGCTCGTTTTCTGGATGCCCTGGATATCGTTGATGATCAGCCCGTCGATGTATTCATGGTCAAGGACATCGAGGAAGTCCGGATGGATGGGGCGCGGCAAACGCAGGAAGATCACATCAAATTCCTCGATGCCGACCTCATAGGCATCATAGGTGAAGAGCTCCTGGGCCGGGTACTGGAACTGGTCGGAATGGGGGATGGCAAAAACCGTGTAGATGTTGGATCCGTCAAAGAAAGACTGGTTCCGCTTGTCCCCCCTTGAAGCAATATAGACGCTCGAAACTTCATGGTGGTCAGAGATGGCCCCTGCAATGCTGTAGATCGAATTATTAACCGTGTGGGTTTTATGGTCGGTGAGGATCAATACTCTCATTCGAACATGATTTCATTCATGAAGGCAGGGTCGTCATTGAGTGATTTGAACAATTTTTTCCTGAAACGGCCTTTGGAATTGATCAGGGTGCTGGCCATCCGGTCGATGGCCGTCATGGACAGGACCGTCTGGATAAATGCCTCGATCATGTCATCCACCCCAATGCCCAGCCTGTTGAAATCACGGCGGTCCATCAGCACGAGCCGGTTGGTATCAGATTCCCACACATTTTCTGCGACCTTGATCGACAGGTTTGTGCCCAGCATTCCCCAAGAACCCGTGCTGTCGCTGATCTTGTCGACAAGCGGGCTCGCTGCCCGGCGTGCGTAAATGGCGATTGGCCGGATGCCTTCCACGGTTGCCTGGACCATCATGCGAACATCTGCCACAAATGTCTCCCCTTTCTTGTTCGGGATCATCCCGACGTGAAATAATTTGCCTTTTGATCCTGTCGAGCTCCAGTTGTAGTTGCCGATCAGGCTTTGCACGATAAACTGGTCATATTCGAAATCCTGGTCCATGAATGCGTTGAGTTCACCCTCATTGACAATCGTAAAAACTCCCTGTCCGGCATTGCTGTAGGGGATCTTGATCACGGCCTGCCCGCCCATTTTCCTCACCCAGATCGGGAT